>JBKJMF010000432.1:0-3357 GCA_046596525.1 Devosia sp.
GCCGCCGAAGGGCGGTAAGAGAACGCCGGCCCTTGCCCGGCCGGCGCTCGCGAGGAAGCTACAAAGTCTTGGCTAACCCTCGGCTAACCCGATTGGTTAGCAGCCGGTTACCGGAGGAAGTTACCAGGCGCCGGTGTTCGGCATCGACAGCCACGGCTCGGCCGGGGCGAGGGCGGCGCCTTCCTGCAGGATCTCGACCGAGACGTTATCGGGCGACCGGACGAACGCCATGCGGCCATCGCGGGGAGGGCGATTCACCGTGTAGCCCAGATCCTGCATGTGCTTGCAGAAGGCATAGATGTCCGGAACCTCATAGGCGAGGTGGCCGAAGTTGCGCCCGCCCGTATAGACCTCTGGATCCCAGTTATAGGTGAGCTCGACCGGCGTCTCATGCTGGCCCTTTGCCGCGAGGAAGATCAGCGTGTAGCGACCCTTCTCGCTCTCGCTGCGCCGGATTTCCTCGAGCCCCAGGCCGTCGCGATAAAAGCGCAGGCTCGCCTCGACGTCGGTGACCCGCACCATGGTGTGGAGATATTTCAACTCTGGTCCTCCCCGGAATGTATCGCAGTGCGGCCTACAACGGCTGGCCGCCGGCTTCAAGTTGGACGCTAGTCGGGATGCAGGCGGTTGAGCGCATAGGAGACGCCCCAGGTCACCGATCGCCAGGCCGCCATGAGCCGTGATGGCCGGCGAGCGGCGCTCGGCACCGGCGGCGGCCACGCGATGCCCGAGCGCTCTGCGTGCGCCCACCAGTCGCTACCTCTCCACACCTCTGCAGCGTTCCAGGGTTTGTACTTGCCTGTGTAGTGGATCAGCCACGGATCGTCCTTTTGCAGCCTCACGTTCGGCTGGAGCCGGCGGGGAATATAGTGATGATGCCGGGACCGGCTCATCATGTGGCCGCAGGCATTCCATCGGGGGTCGAGCGTTGCGATCCGGCCTAGAAGCACCGAGTTGATCAGGCACTGGTCCATCGTGATGAGTTCTGCTCCTCGCTCGTTCGAGAAGGAGATCGCTTCGGCACTGAAGTTGAGGTTCCGCAGCGCCGCCAGATCCATGAGGAGGACGCCGGAATTCACGTACTGTGATTGGCGCGGATCAAGGCCGAGCCGCACCAGGTAGTCGTTCATCTTGAAATCGCCGTGGATGGTGTCGCGGCGGAGCCACATGTACATGCCCAGGTCCACGATGCCGCCCACCGGATTCCCGTCGAGATCGCTTCGGTACAACTCGGCTATGTCCCGCCGCACGACGATGTCGGCGTCGAGGTAGAGCACGCGGTCGAGGTCCGGCAGGGCGTTCGGCAATTGGGTGCGGAGCAGCGCGGTCGTAGAGATGTGCCCAAGCCGAGTCCGCCCGGCGAAGGCGTTCTCGAAGGGGACCAGCGTCAGATTCGGGGGCTTGACCGACCATCCGCGGATCTTCTGCTCGGCGACGTCGACCAGACCATCAAAAATGACGAAAAAACAGAGGGCGGCGGGTTCGGAGGAATGGGCGAGGATCGACGCGACGACAACTGCGACTTGGTCCAGGTTATCGTTGTCGACCGTGAACGCTATGTTGACCTCGGTCATCGCCACTTTTTCGTCACCGCCGCCCCGTTCTCTATTCGACTGGCTCCCGCTGGAGGGTCAATGCGCCCTTGGGTACTCAAAAGAGAAGTTGCGTTGTGGAGTGCGCTCCACCGCAACGGTCGTTGCCAGAGCCACCGGCTGCCTGATCCGCTTTACGTGAGTATCAAGTCGCACCCGCCGCGCTACAAGTACCTGCGACAGGCCCTGCTAAGTCTGCTGGCGCAGGATGTAAGGCCAAACGGCATTTTGCTCTGGATTGAGCACGACGACCTTGCCGCGCTGCCTCTGGGTGTCCGCGCGCTGCGGCGCTTTGGCCTGACAATCATGCCCTGCGAGAACGGCCTGCGATCCTACGGCAAGATCGTGCCCGCGTTGCAGCACTATCCGGAAGCGTACATCGCCACGGCGGACGATGACCAGATCTATCCCCATGATTGGCTGTCGGGCCTTGTGGCCGCGGCAAGTCCCAACGCAATCGCGTACTACCGCGGGCACCGGATGCGTTTCGCGGCCGATGGCACGCCAACTCCCTATCTGGCCTGGGATTGGGATATCGACCGCCAGATGGATGGCGACGTGGTAGTGCCGACTGGGATCGGCGGGATCATTTACCCGCCTCACGCACTAGATCCCAGAGTGCTTGACCGAAGCCTGTTCGGAACGCTTGCTCCGACATCCGATGACCTGTGGCTCTGTTGGATGGCGCGCCTTCGCGGGACCGGCTTCCGCAAGGTGACTCCCGGAGCCATTCGCGAGGCGCTTCCGACAGCCAGCGTAGCGAGCCTGTACGCGGTCAATAACCCGGACCAGATGGGCAACGACTCGGCGGTGAAAGCCCTCGTGGCGCAATTCGGACTGCCATGGCGCTGACGCCACTAGCTCCACGAAGGACAGTGCATGAACAAACTTGAGTAGTGCACTCATATAATGTAGCACCTCGGGCGCTGACGCATTTCAGAGTCTGGACCCGAACCATGCATATCCCTTTCCGTCTGCCGGTGATCGCTGCCGGCCTGGCACTCATCGCCATGGGCCCCGCCTACGCCCAGGTGAGCTTCCTCGATCATCGCGGCGTGAAGATCGAGCTGAAGAAGCCCGCCGAACGTGTGGTGACCACGCACACCTCCGGCGCCATCGCCTATCTGGCGGTGGATGGCTCCGCCGATCATATCGCCGCGATGGCTGTGAGGGGCAAGGACGCGCTGACCTCCGCGGTCTACAACGAGATTTTCCCCCGGCTCGCCGACATCCCCGCGTCGGCGGTGACGGAAGGCTTCGCTCCCAATGTCGAAGCGATCCTGGCGCTCAACCCGGATCTGGTGATGCAGTGGACCTCCGATCCGGAACTCATCGAGCCGCTCGAGCGCGTCGGCCTCAGGGTCATGGGCTGGGATTGCTGCACCGAGCAGCAGCGCCGCGACTACCTGCTGATGGCCGGCTATGCCTCGGGCAAGATCGACCGGGCCCAGTCGATGCTGGCGATGCAGGATGTCTCGAACGCCGCGCTTAAGGAGAAGTTCGCGGCCACTCCGGCCGCTGACTACATCAAGATTCTCGAAGTCGACCAGCTCAACGACCAGATCCGCGTCGTCGCCAACTCGTCGCAGGACTATGCGCTGAGCGGCGTGCAGAACCTCGCCGCCGACGGCACCGAGGAGTGGTGGCGCACCATCGACGCCGAACAGTTCCTGGTCTGGAACCCCTCGGTCATCATCATCCCGGCCTGGGCGACCGACCTGACGCCGCAGGCCTTCTACGACAATGCGCTGCTCGCCAGCGTCGA
>JBKJMF010000442.1:0-7030 GCA_046596525.1 Devosia sp.
GGCGGTGGCCTTGCTGGGGGCTTCGTTCTCGATCGCCTCGAAGACGGCGGCAAGCTTGCCGACTGCCTCCTCGATATCGGCCTCGGTCACCACCAGCGGCGGCAACAGACGGAGCACGTTCTCGTTGGCGGTCATGGCCAGCATGTGGTGCTCGTCGCGCAGACGAGCCGCCACGTCGCGGACCGGCGAGGCGATGCGGATGCCGGCGAGCAGGCCCTTGCCGCGCTGCTCGAGCACCTGGTTGGGGAAGCGCTGCGCCAGCTGCTGCAAGTGCCAGCTGAGGCGCTGGCCCATCTTGTCGACATGCTCGAAGAAGCCGGGCGCCAGCATGCGGTCGAGCACGGCGTTGCCCATGGCGGAGGCCAGTGGGTTGCCGCCATAGGTCGAGCCGTGTGTGCCGGGCACCATGGATTTCGCCACCTCGCCCTTGGCGAGGCAGGCGCCGAGCGGGAAGCCGGCGCCGATGCCCTTGGCGACTGCCATGATGTCGGGCTCGATGCCAGACCACTCATGGGCGAAGAACTTGCCGGTCCGGCCGTAGCCGCTCTGCACTTCGTCGAGGATCAGCAGCATGCCGTGCTTGTCGCAGAGCGCGCGTAGCCCGCGCATGTATTCTCCGGTCATGGCGGTGACGCCGCCCTCGCCCTGTACCGGCTCGATGAGGATGGCGCAGGTCCTGGGGGTGACCGCGGCCTTGACGGCGTCGAGGTCGCCGGGCGCGAGATGCACGAAGCCTTCCAGCGGCGGGCCGAAGCCTTCGATGTAGTGCTCGTTGCCGGAGGCGGCGATCATGCCCATGGTGCGGCCGTGGAACGAGCCGGTGAAGGCGATGATCTCGTAGCGGTCCCTCTCGCCCTTCGACCAGAAGTGGTGCCGGGCGGTCTTGACCGCGCACTCCACTGCCTCGGTGCCCGAGTTGGTGAAGAAGCATGCATCGGCGAAGGTGTTTTCGACCAGCCGCTGCCCCAACCGCTCCTGCTCGGGAATGGTGAAGGTGTTGGCAGTGTGCCAGACCTTTTCGGCCGCTGCCTTCAGCGCCGCGACCATATGCGGGTCGCCATGGCCGAGGGCGTTGACTGCCACGCCGGCATGGAAATCGAGGTATGGAGTGCCGTCCTGCGCGAACAATCGCACGCCCTCGCCCCGCTCAAAAGCGAGGTCGGACCGGGCATACGTACCGTACAGCGCAGACATTTTCGCACCCCTTTCATGGGCTCGTTCAGGGACTGTTGCAAAAGCCCCACAAAAACCAAAAACGCGCTGCGAAATGCGGCGCGTTGCAGGCCCTCCATATGCCTTTGTGGAGTACTTAAGTCAACGGAAACGGGGCTTGCCGCCCCCAAGTGCCTGATTTGAACCGGGTTCCAGCGACCGCCAAATTCCGGACGCTTTTTCCCCGTGTAAAACGGCCCCGACTCTTGCACCGGATTCCGCGACCCGTGTAGTATCAAGGCATTGGGACACGATATCTCGTGTGGCGGACCCATCAGACCTACGATGCGTAGTGTATCGGGCTGTTGCTGAGGCAACGGCACGGCTGAGGAGTCTATCAGAGTCCTGAATGGCGGTTAGGAGCGATTGTTGATGGGCTGGACTGAAGAACGCGTCGAGCTGCTCAAGAAACTATGGCTTGAGGGGCTGAGCGCCAGTCAGATCGCAGGTGTATTGGGCGAAGGCGTCACCCGTAATGCGGTGATTGGCAAAGTGCACCGGTTGAAGCTCTCTGGCCGTGCAAAACCGGCGACATCGACCCCGCGGGTGCGCAGCGCACCGCGCCCGGCGGCTCGCCGTGTGTCGTCGCCGTCGAGCACCTCGCGTTCGAGCGGGCTGGGCACGGTGATGAAGACCCGCAACTCGATGAGCGTGGGTGGCGGTGGCGGTGGTGGCGGTGCCATCCAGGGCGCGACCGCGCTGAAGATTTCGGAAGAGTTCGAAGTGAACGTCGAGTACGCACCGCAGGTCGCCGAGCTGTTCATCCCCGTGGAGCAGCGGTTGACCCTGCTGCAGCTCAGCGAGACGACCTGCAAGTGGCCGATCGGCGACCCGCTGACCCCTGACTTCTATTTCTGCGGCCAGCACTCGAACGACGGCAAGCCGTACTGCGAGTTCCACTCGCGCCGGGCCTACCACCAGATCGACAAGAAGAAGCGCTGAGCCAGCGCAAACGTTGACCAAGGGCCGGGAGCGATCCCGGCCTTAGTCGTTTCAGCCCTTGAGGAACGCGATTGCCTCGGCGAGCACCGCGTGCACCGGCAAGCGGGTACCATCGGGGAGCGCGATGCGGACGCGCTGGACCGAGTGGTTGTTGTAAAGGCTCACCATGAAGTCCTCGATGGAAAGCTTGTGGTACTCGGCGATGGGGACCTGCACGGCTTCAGTGACCAGTTGCAGGCGGCTAGCCGCGAGATCGAAAACGTGCCGTAGCGCCGGTGACTTCGCGGCGAGGGCCGCGCGAAACTCCAGGAGGTCATCGGCTTCCGGATTGGCGGTGAACAGCCGGTCGGCATAAGCGTCGGCCAGCAGTGCGCAGAGCATCGCCTTCCTGGCCGAGAGCGGCGAGGCTTCAGCCGCGGCGAACTCGGCCTCGAGATAGGCCAGGTGGCCTGGCAGTGCGTCAGCCGAGGTGCTTATGGAAGAATTCCAGGGTGCGAGCGGAGGCTTTCTTACAGGCGGCTTCGTCGAATTTGTCGGCACGATCGCTGTTACAGAAGCCGTGCGGGCCATCGTAGACGTAGATGTCGACGTTGGGGTGCCGGGCCTTCAGGGACTCGATCTGCTCGAGCGGAATGCCGGTGTCCTTGTCACCATAGTGCATCTCGAGCGGAATCTTCGGGTCGAGCTCGATGTAGTTGGGCACACCGCCACCGTAGTAGCCTGAGGCAGCGGTGGCACCGAGGCCGTGGTGGGCGGCGATCCAGCTGAAGCGGCCGCCAAAGCAATAGCCGGTGATGCCGACCTTGCCGCCCTCCGATGCCGATTTGACGGCCGCCGCGATGTCGAGCAGCGCGGTGTCGTTGCTGAACTTCTTCATCAGTTCGCCGACCAGCGGGAAGTGGTCGGGACCGTAGTTCTCGCTCTCGAAGCCAGGCACGGCGCGATCGAACATCGCCGGGGCGACGGCGAGGTAGCCGTGCCGGGCGAAGCGATCGACGACGCCGCGGACCCAGTTGTTGAGGCCCCAGACCTCCTGGATGACCACCACGCCGCCGCGCACCTTGCCCTCGGGCACGGCGCGGTAAGCGTTGAGGACGAAACCGTCGGAAGCAGTGAGTTTGATGCGTTCGCCCATGATGAACTCCGGGTCAGGATTGCTTGAAGATAGGGGATCACAGATCGGCGGGGAGAACTAGCCGAGCGCGTCCCGGATGGCGTCATCGTACGTGAGGATCGGAGTTACCGGGCCGGGCGCGGCTGGGTGGAGCAGGCCTTCGGCTCTGAGATCGGACCACAGCGCGTCGGGGATGGGTTTGCGGTAGCCGGCGAGGTTGTCGTTGAACTCGGCGACATTGGAGAAGCCGGGGATGATGGCGGTGATCGCGTCGTGGCCGAGCGGGAAGTTGAGCGCGGCGCGGATCAGCGTGGTGCCGTGCCTGGCGCAGAGCGCCTCGATACGACGGGTCTTCTCTATCATCTCGGGGCCGGCCTGGGCGTAGTCGAACATCGCGTTGGGGATCGGGCCGGTGGCGAGGATGCCGCTGTTGAGCGGGGCGCCGTCGACGATGGCCACGCCTTCACGCAGCGCCCGCGGCAGGAGGGTGTCGATCACTTCCTGATCGAGCAGGGTGTAGCGGTTGGCGAGGAGGAAGATGTCGAAGCGGGCGTGGTTCATCAGCTCATCGATGATCTGCCACTCGTTGACCCCTGCCCCGATACCCTTCACCGCGCCGGAGGCCCGCAATTCCTCGAGGGCGCGGATGCCACCGCCTTCCAGCGCCTGCCGCATGGTCTCGGCGTGCCGGTCCTTCTGGCTGAACGCACCGATGTCGTGGAGGAACAGGATGTCGATACGCTCAAGCCCGAGCCGCTGCAGCGAGTTTTCGTAGCTCTTCATCACCCCGCCATAGGTGAAATCGAACACCGGGCGGAACGGCATGGCGCGGGGGTCGGCGTAGCGGCTCATCGAGAACTCGCGGTCCGGTAGCAGCAGGCGACCGACCTTGCTCGAGAGCACGTAGCTATCGCGCGGCTTGTCGCGCAGGAAATCACCGATGCGGCGCTCCGAGAGGCCGGCGCCGTAGAACGGGGCGGTGTCGAAGTAGCGGATGCCGGCGTCCCAGGCCGCCTGCAGGACTTCGCGGGCGCCGGCATCGCTCGGGGCGCGTTTCAGGTCGCCGAGTGGAGCGCCGCCGAAGCCGATGCGGCTGATGTGGAGGCCGGAGCTGCCGACCGGTCGGGTCGGGATCAGCGAGCCGCCCACAGCAGCCCCCGGAGCAGGATGGTCTTGATTTCGGGCTTGTCGAGTTCGGCGGGGACGTGGCCGAGGGCGGTATAGAAGACGCGGCCGTTGCCGTAGGCGGATTTGTAGACCACCGGCATTTCGGCGCCCTTCTTCCAGAAGGCGTGCTCACCGCTGAAGGTGGTGGTGGCCAACACCTCAACGGTCGGGTCGACGTGCATATAGTACTGCTCGGAGGTGTGCTCGAAGCTCTGGATGCCGGCCATGATCGGGTCGTCCTTCACCTTCGGATCGACCCGGTAGGTGATGATGTCGCCCGGGTGGGTAGCGAAGGTGCAGCCGCCGAGAAAGCGGATGCGCGCGTTGCCCTGGAAGCTGGTGGCGAGGCCGTGGTGGAAGGCGGCGAGGCCGGCGCCCGCTTCGATCGCCGCGCAGAAGCGGATGGAGTTCTCGCGGTCGAGCTCACCACCGGTGATCTGTGGCACGATCAGGTCATAGGAGCCGACGTCCGTGCCGCCGAGCGCGGTGTAGTCGCCGGTCACGGTGACCTCAAAACCCTCGCTTTCGAGGATCTCGCGGACGATATGCGCGCCCTTTTCCGGCTCGTGCAATTCAAGCCCGCCCCACACCACCAATGCTGTCTTCATTATCCTCTTTCCCTCGCCGTTCAGCGGCGGCAGACCTGAACAAACGCATCGGGTTAAGGCAAGTGACAATTGGGAGGAAGCGCCGACCAAACCCGCCGAACGGCGCATTGTGCAGCACCAGCTTCCCGCCGAGTATCGCACCGGAAATTTGCGGGGGGATATGCGGTGTCGTCGAGCGATTATGCCTATGTCAGCGCCACTGAGATGGCGCGGCGCATCCGCGAGCGCGAGGTGTCGCCGGTCGAGGTGATGGAGACGACTATTGCGCGGATCGAAGAGCGCAACCCGAGCCTCAACGCGCTGATCTATCTCGGCTTCGACGACGCGCGGCGTGCGGCGAAGACCGCCGAGGCGGCGGTGATGGCTGGTGCCAAGCTCGGGCCGCTGCATGGCGTGCCGGCGGCGATCAAGGACCTGTTCGACTTCAAGCCGGGCTGGCCGACGACTTTCGGTGGAGTGCGGGCGCTGAAGGACAATATCGCGCAGTTCCACTGTCCGTTCGCCGAGCGGATCGAGAAAGGCGGCGCGATCCTCGTCGGCAAGACCAACGCGCCGGTGATGGGATTGCGTGGGGTGACCGACAACTATCTGTTCGGGGCGACCAGCAACCCGTTCGATGTGACGCGGAACCCCGGTGGCTCGTCGGGTGGTAGCGCGGCTGCGGTGGCGGACGGGCTGCTGTCGCTGGCCGAGGGTACCGATGCCGGCGGCTCGATCCGCATCCCGGCCGCGTGGTGTGGGGTTTATGGCTACAAACCGGCCTTCGGCCGCGTGCCGGTGGTGATGCGGCCCAATGCCTTCGCCGGCGACCTGCCCTATGTGTTCGAGGGGCCGATCACTCGGACGGTCGAGGATGCGGCGCTGGCGATGAGTGTGCTCGGCGGATACGACCCCCGCGACCCGCTGAGCCTCGACGAGACGGTCGACTATCTCGGGGCGCTGAAGAAATCGATCAAGGGGTTCCGGATCGGCTACAGCCCCAATCTCGATGTGTTCCCGGTCGACCCGCGGATCGCCGAGACCGTGAAGCGGGCGGTTGGTGCGTTCACGGAGGCCGGGGCGCATGTCGAAGAGATCAAGCTCGGGATTCGCTATTCGCAGCGCGAACTGAGCGATCTGTGGCTGCGGTTGATGATGCCGCTCAATCTCGGGACGCTCGAGGCGACCAAGGCGGGTGGACTCGACCTGCTGAAGGACCATCGCGACGATTTCCCGCCGGAGTACCTGCATTGGATCGAGTTCGGGCAGAAGATGACCGCCACCGATCTCCGGCGCGACCAGGAGATGCGGACCCACGTGTACGATGCGTTCCAGACCGCTTTCGCGACCTATGATCTGGTGATCACCCCGACGGTCGCAGCCCTGCCGGTGAAGAACGAGACCGGCGGCAACACGCATGGCCCGCGCGAGGTCAATGGCGAGGCGGTCGACCAGGGGATCGGCTGGTGCCTCACTTATCCGCTGAACTTCACCGGGCATCCGGCAGCGTCGATCCCGGCGGGTCTGGTGGATGGGCTGCCGGTCGGTATGCAGATCATCGGCCGGCGCTATGCCGATGCGGATGTGCTGGCGGCGAGTGCGGCGTTCGAGCAGTTGCGGCCGTGGGCGGAGAGTTATCGGATTTGTGCGGAGCGGGTGATCTAGGCTTCGTTCGGCCGGAGCGCGTGGCCACCCCCACCCTTGATCCCTCCCCACAAGGGGGAGGGAGACGACTACAGCAACTGTCAGCTCCATCCACGATGTCATCCCGGCGGAGGCCGGGATTCCATCCTGAGATGGTGGGGCTTACGCGATGGTGCCGAGGCATCTCAGGATGGGCCCCGGCCTGCGCCGGGGTGACACCGTGGGTGGGTGAGATCGCGACAAGCCAACAGGTCCGACAGCCCGCGGGCTTCGGAGTTTCAAAGAACCTTCCCCTTTCGAGGAAGAAGCGGGACCGGCGAGGCGTTTGCCCCGTAGCGGTAGTCCGCGAATGAATGAGGCTCAC
>JBKJMF010000231.1:0-2816 GCA_046596525.1 Devosia sp.
CTGCCGACGATCCGGCCGGGCCGCCCCCAATGATGATGGCCTCATATCTCATGGTGTCGCGCTTCCGTCTGTCGAGTGGGCGGAAAAGACATGCGTGAATGGCCCAACCGCGCCCTCGCGCAGGATCATGCTCCCGGCGTCCGGCCACAGCCTCGACAGTTCCCCCTCGGAGAAACCCGCACGGACGCTTGCGGCGGCATCGTGCAGCGTCACGGCGTTGGCGCCGATCACGCGCAGGAGTCCCGTCGCCGTCAGCGCGATACCGTTCCTTCGCGGCTCGGTGGCGACGAAGGCCGGGGCCAGTCGCGCCGCGGCAGACAGCAGCCGCACCAGTTCGGGCTCGTCGAAGTGGTGCAGGAACAGGTTGGCCGTGACGAGGTCGAAGCCGCCCACCGCGCCCTGCTCTATCCACTCCAACGCGTCCGCCTTGACCGTCTCGACGTGCCAGCCGAGTTCAGCAAATCGGGCCCGCCGCACGAGCGACACCAGGTCCTGCTGATCGAGCAGCACGAGTTCGCCGCCAGGCCAATACGGCCGCATCCGCTTCAGCACCGCCAGCATGAAGGCGCCATCGCCACAGCCGATCTCGAGGATGCGCCGCGGCGGCCGCTGCACGTCGCGCCGCAACCGCCGGGCCATAATCGCCGGCTGGAACATGACGGCGTTGATGCGAACCAGATCGCGGCGCGACCCCACCGCCTGCGGATCGGCGGCGGGCAGATGGTCGAGCAGTTCCGGCGTCAGCCGACGCTCGGCGAGGGCGCCGGCCATCTCAGGCAACGTCGGCGGTGTGGAACATGAACGTCTCGGCCGTCAGCCCGGGCCCGAAAGCCATGGCGCAACCGAGCTGGTCCGCTTGCCGATTGGCCAGCATGTCGGCGAGGACGAACATCACCGTCGCCGACGACATGTTGCCGTTCTTGCGCAACACCTCACGCGACGGCCGCAGCGCCTCGCCGTCGAGGCCGAGCGAGCGCTCGACCGCATCGAGCACCGACTTGCCGCCGGGATGCACCGCCCAGAGATCGACATTGTTCAGCCCGCGATTGCCGAGAATATCCGAGATGCCCGTGCCGAGCGTTTCGTGGATAGCGGCTGGCACCTGCCCGGACAGCACCATATCGAAGCCGTCGTCGCGCACCGTCCAGGTCATCAGCTCGCGACTGCCGGGAGCGACGATGCCGTGGAAACTGTCGAGCGCGATGCCGGTCGGTTCGGCGGTAACGAGCGCGGCAGCGGACCCATCGCCCCACAGCAGGAAGGTCAGCAGCCGTTCGAGATCGGTGGTCTCCTTGAGGTGCAGGGTGCAGAGCTCGATATTGACGGTCAGCACACGCGCCTCGGGGGTCGAGCGCACGATGTGGCGCGCCAGCTTCAGCGCGTTGACCGCCGCGTAGCAGCCCATGAAGCCGATGATCGTCCGCTCGATGGACGGGTTCAGCCCACAGCGCGCGATGATTTCGAGGTCGACGCCCGGGGCCGAAAAGCCGGTGCAGGTGGTGACGATGAGATGGGTGATCTTGTCGCGATCGGCGCCGAGTTCCAGCCCATCCACCGCCTTTTGCGCCAGGGCCGGGGCCGCTTCCGCGAACATATCCATGCGCACTGCCGTGCCCGGGAAAGCGCCGCGCGTGAAGCGCCCGGCCGCATCGACTGCCGGGCCGTTGGGATCGTCGGCCGAAGGATAGCAGGCAAAGCGATGCTCGATACCGCTCCGTTCCGCCATGCGGTTGAAGACCGCCTGACGCCGGGGATCGCCGGCGAGCTGGGAACTGGCGAAGCCAAGGGAGAAGTGGTGCACATCGTAGTCGGGCACCGCAGCGGAGATCTTGTTCACATAGGCTTGCGCAGACATCACGGCTCCTTGGTTGGGCCAAGGGACCGGAGAGCGGATCGTTCCCCTGGGCACTCCAGGGTCAACACTCGCGGTAAGGGTTTATTCCATCACGCCGAAGTTGCGACGGTGCGTACGGCGCGCGCGGGCCGAACAATCTCTGAGAGGAAGAATGGCGCGCCCTAAGAGATTCGAACTCCTGACCCCCAGATTCGTAGTCTGGTGCTCTATCCAGCTGAGCTAAGGGCGCGCACGGCCGGGTAATGTTCCGGCGAACGGCGTGACCCATACATTGCGTGCCGCAGCATTGCAAGCAGGGTTGCGACGACAATTTTGACGCGTCTGTGACAGTCAGGCGATGCGGATCGCGCGGGGTAGCGTCACGTCGAAGCGGGTGCCCACGGGCTGGTCGACGAAGCTGAGCTTGCCGCCATGCGCTTCGGTCAGTTCGCGGGCGATGGCGAGGCCGAGGCCGGTGCCGCCGGCGCGCGCGGAGCCCTCGAAGGCGACGAACAGGTTCTCCCGCGCCCGCGGCGGCAGGCCGGGGCCGTTGTCGGTCACCGACAGGGTCAGCCATTCCGACGTTTCGGTGAGGTTGACCTCGACATAGGGGGCCTCGATCTTGCTGCCGGCGGCTTCGAGCGCCTCGCGGGCGTTCTTGAACAGGTTGTCGAAGATACGGGCGAACTGGTCCGGATCGGCCGAGATCGACACGGCGTCAGGCACGCCGTTGGTCCAGCGGATCGAGGGGTGGCCGACGAGACCGGCATCGAACGCCGCCTCATCGAGCAGCAGATGCAAGTCGACGGGCACCGGGCGCGGCGGCGTGGCGTTCTGGCGGCCATAGTCGAGCACCGACTGCGCGAAACCGATGGCCTTGTCGATCGACTGCACCAGGCGCGGCGCGAGGCGCTGCACCTTGGGATCGTCGAGATTGGCCACCTGGTCGGACAGCAGTTGCGCCGAGGTCAGGGTGTTGCGG
>JBKJMF010000558.1:0-5575 GCA_046596525.1 Devosia sp.
TGCACAAGGTGATGCTCGTCAATGACGACTTCACCCCCCGCGAGTTCGTGGTCCGCGTGCTGAAGGCCGAGTTCCGCATCACCGAGGACCAGGCGCACCGCATCATGATCACCGCCCACACCAAGGGCTCGTGTCTGGTCGCCGTGTTCACCCAGGAGATCGCCGAGACCAAGGCCAAACGCGCCACCGACATGGCTCGCGGCGAAGGCTATCCCCTGCTCTTCAGCACCGAGCCGGAAGAATAGCCAAACCGTTGACCGCCCCGCCCGAAAGAAAGGGCCCGGAGAATGCCCCGGGCCCCTGCTGTTCGTCCGTCAGGCGTTTAGTTCGCCCAGGTGGTGTATCCGAGCTTCATCGTGGTGCCGGCAAAGCCGTTGACGCGGAACTGCGAGATGCGGCCCTGGTTGGTCTTGGCGCACACATAGGTACCCGGCGGGATGTCGGCGAGCGGCACGCGGTCGGTCGAGAAGCTCTCGTCGAAGCAGCCTTCGTAACCGCGGTTCGAGCCATCGCCGACGGCAATCGAGGCGCCGTTCTGCGGCGTGATGTACTTCTCCACCGCCGTCTCGGCCTCGTACCAGATATCGGTGCCGGCACCGCTGACATTGCCGTTGTCGAGATTGGCCGTATAGGTCTGCTGCAGCTCGATCGGCCCGGTCGAGAACGTCTCGGGCACCTCGGCCGGCTCCGGGGGCTCCGGGGGCTCCGGCATCGGCGGGGCGCCGACATAGACCGTCAGCGACGACGCCTTGTTGTTGATCTGCGGCACCAGCGGCGCGGTGTCGGCATTCACGGTGCGGCAGACGCCACCGAGGTTGGTGTCATCGCAAAGCTTCGCCCTGGCGCCGCCCAACAGCTTCACCGAGGAGATCTTGTTGTTGAACATCGCATTGAGCGCATTGCGCGTACCGAGCCCGACACACAGCTCTTCGCCATTGAAACTGCTGCCGAGATAGAAACAGGCGCTCGGCTCCTCTTCAGGCTCCGGCTCGGGGCCCGGGCCAGGACCGGGCGACGGACCATCGCCGCAGTTGACGGACATGCTCGGGCCGTCCGGGCCCATGGTGAAGCCGAAGCTGCAGTCGGGATTGGAGCCTGAGCCCTCCTCCGGCGCTTCTTCCTCTTCGTCGTCGACGCTGGTGAGATAGTTGGCGCTCACCCAGCCGTCCGGGCCGCTATGCTCGACGAAACAGAAGTTCGACGGCGCGCACTCGGTGACATTCACCACCTCGCCGGCCGTCAACTGGTCGACGATGCCGAAGGTCTTCCCCGGTCCGGTGCGCACGTTCACCGCCGATTTCGCGGCGGCTTCGACGGCGAAAGCGCCGGCGGTGCTGATCATTATGCCGGCCGCGACCAGCGCGGCGGCCATGATGAGCCGATTGATGGTCATTTCCCTCATCCCTCTCCTCCGCCGGGAACGCATTTCCCCGCGTACGCCGAGCAGATGAGCAGGTCGCGCCTGAACCGGCTGTGAATACTGCGTTTCGCGCCGTTCATCCCCGCTTCAGCCTATGCTTGCAAAACTCCGAGAGCCCCTCCCGCAACCAAGGCCGTCGCGCTACCGTTGCTCCCACCGAAACGCCCGATTCCGGAGATGCCCATGTTGCGCCTGCCGACCAGCCTCAAGGTCCTCGCTCTCGCGTCCGTCCTCGCCCTTCCCGTAACCCTGCCTGCCTTCGCGGGCCCGGCCGAGAACGCCGTGCTGGCCAAGTACGCCGGCGATTGGCGCGGCAGCGGCAAGGTTGTCGGACCCGACCCCGGCACCGTCGTCTGCCGCTTGAGCCTCAAGGCATCGACCGCCGGCAAGCTCACCTACACCGGCCGCTGCTCGTTCGGCGGCTCCGGCGCTGCCAGCTTCCGCGGCACCATGGTCTATAACGACGCCAAGAACCGCTACGAGGCCTCGTCCTCCGCCCAGGGCGTCTCGACCACTACCGTGGGCAAGAAGGCGGGCAGCACCATCGTCTTCGCCTCCGCCGGCATGAAAACCAGCTACGGCACCGCTTCCTCGGTGATGACGCTGAGCGGCAGCAGCATCAAGCTGGCCTTCACGCTGGTCGACAAGAAGGGTCAAACCACTGCCTCGGCGATCAGCTTCAAGAAGAGCTGATCAGGCCTCGACGCGGGCGTAGCGCAGCTTCGCCCGCTCTTTCGCTCGCGCAATGAACACCTCGCGGTCGCGCTTCGGCGCGTCCGTCTCCAGTTCCTTGAGCAGCCGTTTCACCACCCGTTCGATATCGGCGACGGCGTCCTCAAACGCCGCTTCGTTCGCCTTCGAGGGATGCGTGTAGCCGGAGACCTTCCGCACGAACTGCAGCGCCGCGTCATGCATCTCGTTCTTGCTGGCCGGCGGCTCGAAATTGAACAGCGGCTTGATGTTGCGGCACATGGGCAGGCTCCATACGAGACAAGATCAGGGTGTACCTTTAGCGCAGCGAGACCGCCTCGGCCAATGCCCCGGGCTTCAACATTTCCTGCGCCGGCTCGGCCCGAGGTAATATCCCCTCGAGAATCACGCCCGGACGGACCTGCCCTGGAAACCACCCTCTACCCACCCGTGAAGAGCTTCCTCGAAGCAGCTGGTTACGCCGTGAAGGGCGAAGTCGGCGGCTGCGATCTCGTCGGCCTGCTCGAGGGCGAGCCGCCGCTGGTGGTGATCTGCGAGCTCAAGCAGGCCTTCAACCTCGAGCTGGTGCTGCAGGCCGTCGACCGGCAGGCGCAGAGCGACGAGGTCTGGATCGCTGCCCGCATCTCGGCGACCGGCAAGGGCCGTGAGCGCGACCGCCGCTTCCGCGATCTCTGCCGCCGGCTCGGCCTCGGCATGCTCGGCGTCAGCGCCACGGACCACGTCGAGATCATCGTCAGTCCAATCGCGCCCATGCCGCGCAAGAACACGCGCAAGCGCGTCCGGCTGGTCGACGAGCATCGGCGGCGCAAGGGCGATCCCACCGCCGGTGGCAGCACCCGCCAGCCCATCATGACAGCCTATCGCCAGCAATCCCTCGCCTGCGCCGCCGCCCTGCAAGCCGGCCCGCTCCGCCCGCGCGACCTCAAGGCCACCACCCCGATCGCCGCGAAGATCCTGCTCCACAACGTCTATGGCTGGTTCGATCGCATCGACCGCGGCCTCTACGGGCTGACGGATGCGGGACAGGAAGCCCTCAAGCGCTGGCCGGTCGGCGCATAGGGCCAGCGCCGGCGACAACTTGCGCCCGCATCATTCGCGCCGGGGGTTCCCTTCCCGATCCGGTTCCATTACACGACCCACTTAGCCCACAGAGTCCGCCGCCCAAGCCCGCGCCCCCGCGCGTCTTTCCGCGCGCCCCGAATAAAGAGCGACACCGATGCCAAAACGCACCGACATCAAATCGATCCTCATCATCGGTGCGGGGCCGATCATCATCGGGCAGGCGTGCGAGTTCGACTACTCCGGCACCCAGGCGTGCAAGGCGCTGAAGGACGAGGGGTACCGGATCATCCTGGTCAACTCGAACCCGGCGACGATCATGACCGATCCGGACCTCGCCGACGCCACTTACGTCGAGCCGATCACGCCGGAAATCGTCGCCAAGATCATCGAGAAGGAGCGCCCCGACGCACTGCTCCCCACCATGGGCGGCCAGACGGCGCTGAACTGCGCGCTCAGCCTCAAGAAGATGGGCATCCTCGACAAGTTCAACGTCGAGATGATCGGCGCCGATGCCGAGGCCATCGACAAGGCCGAGGATCGCGAACTGTTCCGCGACGCCATGAAGAAGATCGGGCTCGAAACCCCGCGCTCCATGCTCGCCCACAACACCATCGAGGCGCTGCAGGCGCTCGAGGTCATTGGCCTGCCCTGCATCATCCGCCCGAGCTTCACGTTGGGCGGCACCGGCGGCGGCATCGCCTATAACAAGGAAGAATACCTCGCCATCGTCGAGACCGGCGTCGACGCCTCCCCCACCGATGAGGTGCTGATCGAGGAGAGCGTGCTCGGCTGGAAAGAGTACGAGATGGAGGTCGTTCGCGACAAGAATGACAACTGCATCATCATCTGCTCGATCGAGAACCTCGATCCGATGGGCGTCCACACCGGCGATTCCATCACCGTCGCGCCGGCACTGACGCTGACCGACAAGGAATACCAGATCATGCGCGACGCCTCGATCGCGGTGCTCCGCGAGATCGGCGTCGAGACCGGCGGCTCGAACGTGCAGTTCGCCATCAACCCGGCCGATGGCCGGATGATCGTCATCGAGATGAACCCGCGGGTTTCGCGCTCCTCTGCCCTCGCCTCGAAGGCCACCGGCTTCCCCATCGCCAAGGTCGCCGCCCGCCTCGCCGTCGGCTACACCCTCGACGAGCTCGAGAACGACATCACCGGCGGCGCCACCCCGGCCTCGTTCGAGCCCACCATCGACTACGTCGTGGTCAAAATCCCGCGCTTCGCCTTCGAGAAGTTCCCCGGCGCCAACAACCGCCTGACCACCTCCATGAAGTCGGTCGGCGAAGCCATGGCCATCGGCCGTACCTTCCAGGAATCGCTGCAGAAGGCGCTGCGCTCGCTCGAAACCGGCCTCACCGGCTTCAACGAAATCGGTATCCCCGGCTACGTCACCGGCGCTCCCGAGGACGACAACGAGAACGCCGTCCTCGCCGCCATCTCGACCGCCACGCCCGAGCGCCTGCTGCACGTCGCCGAAGCCATGCGGCTCGGCTACAGCCTCGATGACATCCACGACGCCTCCAAGATCGATCCGTGGTTCCTCGAGCAGATCCACGGCATCATCGAAACCGAAAAGAAGGTGCGTGAGTTCGGCCTGCCCGATAGCGCCGGCCCGCTGCGCGGCCTCAAGGCCATGGGCTTTTCCGACCGCCGCCTTGCCGATCTCGCCGGCAAGCAGGCCAAAGACGTGCGCGCCCTGCGCAAGTCGCTCGGCGTCCGCCCGGTCTACAAGCGCATCGACACCTCGGCGGCCGAGTTCGCCTCGCCCACCGCCTACATGTATTCGACCTACGAGGCGCCCTTCAACGGCGCCCCCGAGGACGAGGCACGCCCGTCCGATCGCAAGAAGGTCGTCATCCTCGGCGGCGGTCCCAACCGCATCGGCCAGGGCATCGAGTTCGACTATTGCTGCTGCCACGCGGCCTTCGCGCTCGCCGATGCCGGCTACGAAACCATCATGATCAACTGCAACCCGGAAACCGTCTCGACCGACTACGACACCTCCGATCGGCTGTATTTCGAGCCGCTGACCGAGGAAGGCGTCATCGAGATCCTCGAGACCGAGAAGCAGAACGGCACGTTGCACGGCGTCATCGTGCAGTTCGGCGGCCAGACCCCGCTGAACCTCGCCGACGCCGTTGAAAGGGCCGGTGTACCGATCCTCGGCACCCAGCCGAGTTCGATCGATCTCGCCGAAGACCGCGACCTGTTCTCGAAGCTGGTCAACCGGCTCGAACTGGCCCAGCCCAAGAACGGCATCGCCTACTCGCTGGAGCAGGCCCGCCTCGTCGCCGAGCGCCTCGGCTACCCGCTGGTCATCCGCCCGTCCTACGTGCTCGGCGGCCGCGCCATGGCCATCGTCCA
>JBKJMF010000601.1:0-3418 GCA_046596525.1 Devosia sp.
GTCGCGGCGGCCGAGGCGGTGTGCGCCGATATCCATGCGATGGGCGGTGAGGCGGTGGCGGTGCGCGGCGATGTCAGCAGCGCCGAGGATGTGGAGCACATCTTCCGAGCTGCGGACCGCATGGGGCGGCTGGCCGGGCTGGTCAACAATGCCGGGACGATCGCTACGTCCAGTCGCGTCGATGCAATGGACGCGGAGCGGATCAACCGGATCTTTGCGATCAACGTGACGGGCTCGATGCTTTGCGCGGGCGCGGCGGTGCGGCGGATGTCGAGCAAGCACGGCGGGGCTGGTGGCGGCATCGTCAACGTGAGTTCGGCGGCGGCCAAGCTCGGGGCGCCCGGGGTCTATGTTGACTATGCGGCGAGCAAGGGGGCGATCGATACGTTCACCGTCGGGCTGGCGCTGGAGGTGGCGAGCGAGAGCATCCGGGTCAACGGGGTGCGGCCGGGGGTGATCGATACCGAGTTCCACGCCACCGGCGGAGTGCCCGACCGGGCGCAGCAGCTGGCGCCGAGCGTGCCGCTGCAGCGGGTGGGCACGGCTGAGGAAGTGGCGAATGCCGTGCTGTGGCTGCTGTCGGACGAGGCGGGTTATGTGACGGGGACGACGCTGGCGGTGACGGGCGGGCGGGCGGCGGCGCCTTGAGGATTTACTGAAGCAGACGGCCCCTCCCCAGCCCTCCCCATAAAGGGGAGGGTGCCCGCTGGTGCATTTGGCACGATCGCGCCACAGCCTCGACTCTTCACCTCCCCCTTCATGGGGGAGGCCGGGAGGGGGCCGTCCGCTCGCGATCAGCACTGAGATTCATGCGCATTTCGCATGGGTCCCTCGTGTCGGGGGTTCCCTCCCCCACGCGGGTAGTTTAACCCGTTTGTCAGGCCTTCGAGCAGGATTGCGCTTCGGTGAACCGCACTCCCGCTCTACGTTTTGGTTTGTCGCGGGATCGGACCGGAAAAGTCTGCAACTTTTCCTGATCCCGCTTTGTATCGGCAGCGCGGGCGCCACTTCCCAAGGCGTCGTTTGAGCCTCTCGGAGACATCATGGCGGACATTTTCGACCTCACCGTAATCGGCAGCGGCCCGGGCGGGTACGTCGCGGCAATCCGGGCGGCGCAGCTCGGAATGAAGGTCGCGGTGGTGGAGAAGTGGCCGACCTTCGGCGGCACCTGCCTGAATATCGGGTGCATTCCGAGCAAGGCGTTGCTGCATGCGTCGGAGCTGTTCGAGGAGGCCGGGCACCAGTTCCGCCAGTTCGGCATCGACGTGACGCCGCAGCTGAATTTGAAGCAGATGCTGGTGCACAAGGATGACACGGTGACCGCCAATGTCAGCGGCATCGAGTTCCTGTTCAAGAAGAACAAGATCACCACGTTCCGCGGCACCGGCTCGATCCCGGCTGAGGGCAAGGTGCTGGTGACGCCGGAAGACGGGGCGCCACAGACGATTGAATCAAAGAACATCCTGATCGCTACCGGCTCGGTGCCGATCGGCCTGCCGGGCATCGCCATCGACGAAAACAAGGTGGTGTCGTCGACCGGGGCGCTCAGCTTCCAGGAAGTGCCGAAGCGGCTGCTGGTGATCGGCGGCGGCATTATCGGGCTGGAACTGGGCTCGGTATGGGGCCGGCTCGGGGCGAAGGTGCAGGTGGTCGAGTTCCTCGACCGGATCCTGCCGGGGCTCGACAGCGAGGCGGCGCGGCAGACGCAGCGGAACCTGCAGAAGCAGGGGGTGGAATTCAAGCTCTCGACCAAGGTGACGGCGATCGAGAAACTGGGCGACGGTTCGCTGCGCGCCAGGCTCGAGCCGGCCGCCGGCGGCGAGGCGACCTTCGCCGAAGCCGATGCGGTGCTGGTGGCGGTGGGGCGGAAGCCGTTCACCGAAGGGCTGGGGCTCGAGGGCGCCGGCGTTGCGCTCGACGAGCGCGGCCGGGTGCGCACCGATGCGCAGTTCAAGACCAATGTGCCGGGGATCTATGCGATCGGCGACGTGGTGGCGGGCGCCATGCTCGCACACAAGGCGATGGACGAGGGCCACGCGGTGGCCGAGATCATCGCCGGCCAGCAGCCGCACGTGAACTACGGCAATATCCCCTCGGTGATGTACACCAGCCCGGAAGTGGCGTGGGTCGGCAAATCCGAGGACGAGCTGAAGGCGGCCGGCATCGAGTACAAGGCGGGCAAGTTCCCGTTCACCGCCAATGGCCGCGCCAAGGCGATGCTGGCGACGCAGGGCTATGTGAAGATCCTCGCCGACGTGAACACCGATCGGGTGCTCGGGGCGCAGATCATCGCCAAGAACGCCGGCGAGATGATCCACGAGATCGTGGTGCTGATGGAGTTCTCGGGGAGTGCTGAGGATCTTGGGCGCACGACGCACGCGCACCCGACGCTATCGGAGGCGGTGAAGGAAGCCGCGCTGATGTGCGGGGATGGCGCGATACACATCTAGCGGCCTCGCGCGCCGTTCCGCTGCGGGCTGGCCTGTGGGCCAGTCCTCGCTGGCGCTCCGGCGGGGCGCGCCACGCGCGGGGTCCTCGCTTCGCTCGTCCGGGCGCCGGTGCCGGAGGGTGATCGCCTTCTCCCTTTGTGGGAGAAGGTGCCCGTAGGGCGGATGAGGGGTTCTCTCCGTGCGCTCCAGTCGCTCGTCGCTTTGCTCCGATCGCGCAACCTTTGGTTGCGGGATCCCTCATCCGGCGCTGGCGCCACCTTCTCCCACAAGGGGAGAAGGCAGGGCGGAGAGATCGAGCCTCAGGCCGTGCTTTCCTCCAGCACCTTCACCCTCGGCTTTTCCTTCCTCGTGAACAGGAACACGCCGCCCAGCACCAGGGCGGTGCCGAGGGCGTGGTAGAGGGTGAAGGCTTCGCCGAGGATGGAGATGGCGAGGCCGACGGTCACCACCGGCGAGACATTGCCGATGATGGCGGTGCGCTCGGGGCCGATGAGCGCGATGGCGCCGGAGATGCAGTAGGCGGGGAGCACGGTGGAGATCGTGCCGATGGCCAGCATCAGCGCGAAGCCGTTGCCGGTCACCGCCAGGTCGCCCACCGGATGGGTGAAGAGGAAGTGGGCGATCACGGCCGGGCCGGCGCCGCTCATGGCGATGGAAGTGAATAGCTGCGGGCCGAGCTTGTCGATCAGCGGCTTGGCCATGATCTGGTAGGCGGCGTAGGCGATGGCCGAGCCGAACACCAGCGCCGCGCCGAGCAGCACGTTGTCGCCCTCGATGCGGAGATCATGCCAGAAGATGACGCCAATGCCGGCGTAGGAGACGAGCAGCGCGACGACCATCGGCATGGTGATCTTGCGCTTGAAGAACACCGCGCCGAACAGCACGACGAAGAACGGATAGGTGAGCAGGATCAGCCGGTCGAACTGGGCGGTGATGTATTCGAGCGCCGAGAAATCGAGGAAGCTCGC
>JBKJMF010000454.1:0-2500 GCA_046596525.1 Devosia sp.
GCTCGATCTCGAGGCTGACGTGCTTCAGCGCCTCGAATCCCGAGGCATAGGTCTTTGAGAGACCCGTGATTGCAATGACGGCATCCGGCACCAGTGACCTCCCCAAGTCGCGCCCGCGGGTGCTGCGGTGGGCTGCATATGGGAGGCGGGGCAGGAAAGATCAACCGCAACCTTGCCACGACGGCGCTGCGCGCCAATGCTGGCCGCCGGCGTGGCACGTTTCGATCGCGTCGGCGTTGCTGGAGACACGGGGAACACTGATGGTCGACACCGCATCGATAGAGGCGATCGAGCCGATGGAGGCGCGGCTGGTGGACGCGCTGCCGGACGGGCCGGGCTGGCAGTTCGAGCCCAAGTGGGATGGCTTTCGCTGCATCGGCGTGAAGCGCGACGGGGCCGTGGAACTGTTCGCGAAATCCGGAAAGCCGCTGGGCCGCTACTTTCCCGACATCGTCTCCCTGCTATCGGGGCTTCGGCTGGATGATTTCGTGCTCGACGGCGAACTGACCATTCCCGTGGACGGCAGCCTATCCTTCGACGCGCTGCAGATGCGGTTGCATCCGGCCGAGAGCCGGGTTCGAAAGCTCGCTGCCGAACACCCGGCCGAGTATGTGCTTTTCGACCTGCTGACGGCGCCTGGCGATGTCCCGATCGCGAACTTGCCGTTGCGGGAACGCCGCGTTGCGCTCGAACACTTCGTTCTCGAGGCATCCGATGAGCGGTTGCGGCTGTCGCCGATGACTACGGATCGGTCTGCCGCCCAAACCTGGCTCGACGAGGCCGGCGGGGACCGGGATGGGGTGATCGCCAAACGCTTCGACCAGCCCTATGCCTCGGGCGAGCGCGAGATGCTGAAAGTGAAGCGCATCCGCTCAGCCGACTGCGTCGTCGGCGGCTTCCGCTACGGAACAGGCAGCCAACAGATCGGCTCCCTGTTACTGGGGCTCTACGACGAAAACGGGCTGCTGAACCATGTCGGCTTTACCTCGATGATCACCAACGACGAGCGACCGGCCTGACCAGACGGCTCGAGTCGTTCGAGGGTGAGCCGGGCTTTACCGGCCATGCGCCCGGTGGACCGAGCCGATGGTCAACCGAGCGGACCAGTAGCTACGTGAAGCTCAGGCATGAGTTGGTGGTCGAGGTGCTCTACGACCACGTCACCGGCGATCGCTTCCGCCACGGCACCCGCCTGCTCCGCTGGCGACCCGATAAGTCACCGGCTCAATGCACCATGGAGCAGATCAGGCCGCAGCAACCACGCGGCTGATCCTTGCGGCGGCACCGCGCGACCGCTAGCAATTGCCCAACCACAGCTGGGGCAACTGCATGCAACCGCACGACTTTTGGCAGGTCATCCACCCAGCCGGCACCCTCGAGGTAAGGCAGCCCCACGAAGGCTCCTACATCGCAACCCTGCCCGATGGCCGCCAACTGGCACTGCCGATCCGTCCGCTGCCGGATGGCGAGCGAGCGCTGGCGTCCCTGATCATCAATCAGGCGAGCTTCGCAGTGCAGGATGCTTTGGCTGCAGAGTTGGCCCGGCTGCTCGCGCCCTATGACCCAGACATCGTTGTCGGCCTGCCGACTCTGGGCCTCACGCTGGCCGCCGCGGTGGCGCGTCAGCTTGGACATCCGCGCTATGTGCCGCTCGGGACGTCACGCAAGTTCTGGTACGACGACCGGCTCTCGGTGCCGCTGAGCTCGATCACCACGCCCGACGCAAAGCGGTTGTATGTCGATCCCCGCATGCTGCCGCTCATCGCCGGAAGGCGCGTGGCCTTGATCGACGACGTGATTAGCACCGGCGCCTCGATCACCGCCGGCATCACATTACTGGCGGCGTGTTCGGTGACCCCGGTGGTGATCGGGGCGGCAATGCTGCAATCCGGGAGATGGCAGCAGCGGGAGAGCGAGGTGCTTCCCGGCTGGCAGGAGCGGGTGGTGGGCGTGTTCGAGACACCGATCCTGCGGCGTCTCGATGGCGGGTGGATTCCGCAGGCTTGACGTCAAGACTCTGAGCAAGCCTATTGTCCGCGCCTCGTGCCCCGCGGTGGGATCCCGCTTAGCTACGCGCGTGCCGCGGATCGAGCTTTGACATCGGCGCCGCGCATTCCAGCACGACGCGTGCTGCTAGATCGGGATCGATCTGCTGACGCCCCATCTCCATGACGCGCTGCGCCGCGAGACCGAACAGAACTGGCCATTGCTTCGGCCCGTCACAGAACTGCTCGCGCTGCTGCCGGAACACTGGCCACAGATCATGCACTGCCTTGACCGGCGAGATACCAGGCTGGTGGTTCGCCGGCAGGCGAGGCACGCCAAAGGTGGAGGACCCGATGCTGGCGGCGACATGAGCAAGGAGCTCTTTTGCATCCGGTAGGGCGTGCCCGCCTAGATGCTGCGCCATGCCGCCTACCAGGCCCCACACGGCATAAGGGTCGCTCAGGAACGGGGCGTTGATGGCATCCCCATATAGATACTGGCTGCCGTCACGTGC
>JBKJMF010000533.1:0-4735 GCA_046596525.1 Devosia sp.
GCCAGCGCCGACGACGAACCGACGAGGCCGAAATTGTGCACCGGATAGCGCCCCTCGCTATCGACGATGCTGAGCCCCTCGCCCGATTTCATCAGCGCCAGCAGCGGCCCGTTCGCCGGCACATCGCCGGCGTGCATGCCATCCATTTCCTGATAACTCATCGACAGCCGCTGGGTGGAGACGCCAACAGTGAAATCGACATCGGTGACTTCACCCAGGTCCGGCGAGCGCTCCGCTCCAGCGGCAAGGTCGTAACGGATGAATACGTCGCCCTGCGAGCAGGTCAGCAGCAAGTAAGCCTCCGGGCTGTCGGCCGCACAGGCAGACGCGGTGAACACCGGCCCGCCCTCGTCCTCCTGCATCCCTGCAGTCCAGACGCTGCACGCCTCCTGCGCCTCCGGGGGCGCAACCCACAGCATCATCATCAGCACCGCCGCCCGGATCATTGCGCGTCTCCGAGGTAGCTCACCTCGATGCACTGGAACAGCGGGCCCTCCTTCATGGTGCCGAGCCACTTGTGGAACTCGGCCACGTCCTTGAAGCCGGCGTGCTTAGCATCCGCTTCGGTCACGGCATCTGGCGACATGTCATCGATCCGTCCAATCTTCAGCAGCCCCACCTTGGTCTTCAGCGTGCCGCCCGGCTTCACGCTCGGCCGGGTCCAGCGCCGGAACTGCAGCGTAATGTCGCCGCGCTTGATCGCCTCCAGCACATCCAGCTTCAGTAACATCGGGTCCTCCGAAATCTTGGTGCGGGCGGTGGGACTCGAACCCACACGGGGATACCCCCTCGGGATTTTAAGTCCCGTATGTCTACCATTCCATCACGCCCGCGCCGCTGAGCACTGCCACATCGGCTCCGACGCTGACAACTGTCCATTTTTGCGCCATACGGGTCGTATCACCGGGAGCATGGCGTTGCAGACCCAACGGCCCAACATCGTTGGGGTGAGAATAGACAATGGCCTGGGTAACCAGATGTTTCAGTATGCGGCTGGCCTTGCCCTGTCGCAGCGTCTTGGCGCATCGCTGTTCTGCGACACCCGGCATTATGAGCGCAGGGACCGCGGCGATCGGCTGCTCGGGTTACAGAGCTTCGGAATCGAACTGAACACTGCACGCGTTCCGCCATTCAAGGTCGGCCGACGCATCGCGGCGGGGCTGAGACTGCTGCCCGATCCGTTTCGAGGTGCGACGCAATACATCAGCACCGATCTGTTCGACCCGAGCTTTCGCGAGCTCACCCGCGGCCCCGTGGCGCTGTCCGGCTTCTTCCAGTCCTGGCGCTATCATGAGGGTCAACATGCCGCGATCCGCAGCGCCTTCGACACCAGCCGCCTGTCGACGCCGCGAACCGCCGGCCTCGCTGCCGAGATCGCGGCCGCGCGGAACCCAGTCGCCGTCCACGTTCGCCGCGGCGATTACGCCAGGTCGCCCCAGGCGATCGCCTTCTACGGGCTATTGCCGGCCGACTACTACTTCAGCGCCAAGGCCGCGCTGGACGCCGGCATCGACGAGCCGACATACTTCCTGTTCACCGACGACCTCGTCCCGGCGCAATCCCTGCTGGCCGACTGGGAGGGCCTGCGTCCGGTGACGGGGCACTCCGCCTACGAAGACATGTATCTGATGTCGCTGTGCAAGCACTTCATCATCGCCAACTCGACGTTCGGCTGGTGGGGCGCCTGGCTCGGTATAGCGCCCGACAAGCAGGTCTTCGCGCCGCAAAACTGGGTAGGCACGCAGTATCCGCATCCATTCAGCATCGACGACCGTCTGCCCCCTGACTGGATCAGGATCTGAGCCCGTCTGCTTGCGGACTTGAAACCCTGACATCAGTTGTCAGGTGAGTACGCTATCGCTGACGGCCCGATACGTGACCACGAGGCCCGCCATGCAGTATATCGACCGCTACCCAATCATCGTCACCGACGCCTTCGCCGCCTGCCGCGACTTCTGGACCCGGCACCTGGGCTTCGCCGTGGTGTTCGAGAACGAATGGTTCGTCTACATGCGGGCCGACGGTGCCAGCGTGGCCTTCATGTCGCCCAGTCACCCGTCCTGCCCGCCTGGCCCGGAGGCCTACGCCGCCGGCACCAGCATGGAGTTGGAGGTGAAGGACGCCGCGGCGGCCCACGCCGAGGTGGTGGCCACCGGCAAGGAGCCGGACTATCCACTGACCGACGAACCCTTCGGCCAGCGCCGCTTCAGCCTCAAGGACCCGTCCGGGCTGTGGATCAACGTCGTCCAGCAGCTCGGTTGACGCTTTAGTCCGTCGCGCCCGAGATCGGCGGCACGTAGGCGACGTCGAGGTCCCACGGGAAGAAGATCCAGGTGTCCTGGCTGACTTCGGTGATGAAGGTGTCGACCATCTCGCGGCCCTTGGGCTTGGCGTAGACGGTGGCGAAATGCGCCCCGGGGAGCATGTCGCGTACCACGCGCGCCGTGGCTCCGGTGTCCACCAGGTCGTCAACGATCAGGAGCTTGCCGCCCGAGCGGGCCAGGTCCAGCAGCTCCGGAGCGATCGGCTTCATCACCTTGATGCCGCTCTGGTTCTGGTGGTCGTAGCTCTTCACCGCCACGCTCTCGACCACGCGGATGTTGAGTTCGCGCGCCACGATCGCCGCCGGCACCAGCCCGCCGCGGGTGATCGCCACCAGCGCGTCGAACGGACCCAGCGCCTGCAGCCGCCAGGCGAGTGCCCGGCTGTCGCGATGGAACTGGTCCCAGGTGACGGGAAATGACTTCTGCTGGCTCTGGTTCAATTGCTTCTCCTGGACGGCCCGGCCGCCTCGATCTCATAAGGGCCAACGGCCCGGAAACTCAGTAGGCTTCGACTTCCGCCGGCAGCCCGGCGGCGCGATGCGCCGCGGAAACCATCTCGCGCACCCGCCCGGCCGCCACTTCGAGCCGTGCCTCGTCGGACGAGCGCAGCACCAGTTCGGTCATCACGAAAGTCTGCCCCATCTGCGGATAGCTGCCCATCTTCACATCGGGGAATTCTTCCTGGATGCGGCCGAGCGGCCCGCCGATGGTGCCCTCGCCCACGCCGCAGCGGATCGTAACGGACTTCACCTTCTTGCCGCCTGTCAGCGTCGGCGCGATCGCCTCGAGCATCGCCAGCATGATCTTGGGGACGCCCGCCATCACGTGCACATTGCCGATGCGGAAGCCCGGCGCGGCGCTGACCGAGTTGACGATCAGCGAGGCGCCCTCGGGAATGCGCGCCATGCGCAGCCGCGCTTCGTTGACCTCGGTGCCGGTCTGCTTCCAGCGCGATTCCAGCATGGCGCGCGCCTCGGCGTTGATCGGCAACGCCACGCCGAACGCCTTGGCGATGGCGTCGGCGGTGATGTCGTCATGCGTCGGTCCGATGCCACCGGTGGTGAAAACGTAGGTGTAGCGGGACCTTACCGCGTTCACTGCGGCAACGATGTCGTCCTCGACGTCCGAGACGACGCGCACTTCGGTGAGCTCGATGCCGAGTTCCGTGCAGAAATCAGCGGTGGCGCCGATGTTCACGTCCTTGGTCCGGCCGGACAGGATTTCGTCGCCGATGACGACGAGAGCGGCGGTGACGGCTTCAGGCGACGGCATGGCTGCCCCGGAATTTGCGAGGCACAATGCATTGCCTCACGAGGGCCCGAATGGTCAAGCAATCCAGCGAACATGCCACAGCATTGCTGACCTTCGCAGTGCCCTTTCCTAAACGCCGATGAACGCCTATTTTCGTCAGCTGAACGGAGTTGCCGATGATCACCTACGTCGAAGCCGAGACCAAGAGCCGCCGCACCTCGGGCGTCATCCCGATTCATGGCGAAGCCGGGTTCAACGGCATGCGCAAGGCCGGCCGGCTGACGGCGGAGGCGCTCGACCTGCTGGTCGATGCGGTGAAGCCGGGCGTCACCACCGCGGCGCTCGATCGGTTGGCCTACGAGTTCGCCCGCGATCACGACGCCATCCCGGCGACCCTGTTCTACAAGGGCTACCGCCACTCGATCTGCACCTCGATCAACCACGTCGTCTGCCACGGCATTCCCGAAGAACGGCCGCTGCGCGAGGGCGACATCGTCAATATCGACCTGACGCTGATCGTCGACGGCTGGTACGGCGACAGCTCGCGCATGTATCCGGTGGGCGAAATCACCCGCAAGGCCGAGCGGCTGATCGACGTCACCTACGAGAGCCTCGCCGCCGGCATTGCCGCCGCCAAGCCCGGCAACACCACTGGCGATATCGGCGCCGCCATCCAGTCGCTGGCCGAAGCGGAGCGCACCAGCGTGGTGAGGGATTTCGTCGGCCACGGCGTCGGGCAGCTGTTCCACGATGAGCCCAACATCATGCACTTTGGCGTTCCTGGCACCGGTGTGCCGCTAAAGCCCGGGATGATTTTCACTATCGAGCCGATGATCAATCTCGGCCGCCCGCATGTGAAGATCCTGGGGGATGGATGGACGGCGGTCACGCGCGACCGTTCTCTCTCGGCCCAGTTCGAGCATACGGTTGGCGTGACGGAGACGGGCGTTGAGGTCTTCACCGTTTCGCCTAAGGGTCTCCACCACCCGCCGTATCAGGTCTGATGCATGGCGGGCTTTGGAGATGCCGGAGGAAAGCCGCCGCTGCCGCATTTTCTCGGCCATCGCGAGCGGCTGAAGGAGCGCTTCAAGGAAGGCGGGGCCGATGCCGTACCCGACTATGAACTCCTGGAAATGGTGCTGTTCCGCGCCATCCGCCGG
>JBKJMF010000566.1:0-2834 GCA_046596525.1 Devosia sp.
ACCTCAACTGGGTCGGCAGGATCGCCGAGATCCTTGCCAGCAACGAGAAGGCAATGGTGGTGGTCGGTGCCGGGCACCTGATCGGGCCGGACGGCGTACCCACGCTGCTCGCGGCGCGTGGGTACAAGGTGGAGCGGGTCGATACGCCGGTGGCGATGCCGCCGGCGCCGCGGCTCGACCCGCGGGCGCCGATCAGACCTCGCTGAGCTTGGTCCACTTGCCGTCGTTCTGGCTCGATTTCACCGACGCCATGATGAACTCCATGCCCTCGACGCCATCGGCAAGGCTCGGCAGCAGGCCGGCCACATCCTTGCCCTCGCCGCGGATGACCTGGGCGAACTGGCTGTAGAGCGTGGCGAAGGCTTCGAGATAGCCCTCAGGATGGCCACCCGGGATACGGACGTTCATCGAGGCGGCAGGCGGGGCCGAGATGGCGCCGCCGCGGGTCAGCAGCTGCTTGGGTTTCCCGAACTCGGTGAACCATATGTAGTTCGGATTGTCCTGGCGCCATTCGAGGCCGGCCTTCTCGCCGTACACACGCAGCTGCAGCCCGTTCTCCGAGCCCACCGCCACCTGGCTGGCCCACAGCATGCCCTTGGCGCCGCCCTGGAAGCGCAGCTTGATCTGTACGTCGTCGTCGAGCTTGCGGCCCTTGACGAAGCTGGTGAGTTCGGCGCTGACCGCCTCGGTCTTCAGCCCAGTGACGAAGCGCGCCAGGTTGTAGGCGTGGGTGCCGATGTCGCCAATGGCGCCGCCAGCGCCGGAGCGCTTGGGATCCGTACGCCACGAGGCCTGCTTGTTGCCGGGATCGGCGGCGTTGGTCAGCCAGTCCTGCGGATACTCGACCTGCACGATGCGGATCTTGCCGAGCGCGCCCGACTTCACCAGCTCACGGGCCTGCCGCATCAGCGGATAGCCGGTGTAGTTGTGGGTGAGGAGGAACTTGGCGCCCTTCTTCGGCTTGATCGCCGCCAGTGCGCGAGCATCTTCCAGGGTCGAGGTGATCGGCTTGTCGCAGATGACGTGGATGCCGGCCTCAAGGAAGGCCTTGGCCGGGCCGAAGTGCACATGGTTCGGCGTGACGATCGAGACCGCCTGGATACCGTCCTTGCGGGCGGATTCCCTGGCGGCCATCTCCTCGTACGAGGTGTAGATGCGGTCCTCGGCGAAGCCGAGGTTCTTGCCGCTTTCGAGTGCCGTCGCCGCATTGGACGACAGGGCGCCGGCGACGAGTTCATAGTCGCCGTCGATGCGGGCGGCAACGCGGTGCACGTAGCCGATGAAGGCTCCCGTCCCGCCGCCGACCATGCCCAGGCGAATGCGCGGAGCGCCGTTCTCTGCCATTTTGTTACTCCCTCTATCTCGTTGGCGGGATGGCCCCACAAACACCGTGTCACCCCGGCGAAGGCCGGGGCCCAGCCTGAGGTGTTCGTGCTTACCCTCGACATCTCAGGATGGATCCCGGCCTTCGCCGGGATGACATCGAGTGGGTGGGCTTCGCCGGTGATTAGCTCAGGCCAAGCATCTTGCGGTTCGCGGCGGCGTCGGTGCCGGCCGCGGCGAAATCGTCGAAGGCTTTCTCGGTGACGCGGATGATGTGGCTCTGGATGAAGGGCGCACCCTCCTCCGCGCCCTGCTCAGCCGACTTGATGGCGCATTCCCATTCCAGCACGGCCCAGCCGTCAAAACCGTAGGCGCTGAGCTTGGAAAAGATGCCGGCGAAATCGACTTGGCCGTCGCCGAGCGAGCGGAAGCGGCCGGCGCGGTTCACCCAGGACTGGAAGCCGCCATAGACGCCCTGCTTGCCGGTCGGGTTGAACTCGGCGTCCTTGACGTGGAACATCCGGATCCGCTCGTGGTAGAAGTCGATGTATTGCAGGTAATCGAGCTGCTGCAGCACGAAGTGGCTGGGGTCGTAGAGCAGGTTGGCGCGCGGGTGGTTCTTCACGCGCTCGAGGAACATCTCGTAGGTGACGCCGTCGTGCAGGTCCTCGCTGGGATGGATCTCGTAGCAGACGTCGACGCCGTTGCGGTCGAACTCGTCGAGGATCGGGGTCCAGCGGCGGGCCAGTTCATCGAAGGCTTCTTCGACAAGGCCGGCCGGGCGCTGCGGGAATGGATAGAGGTAGGGCCAGGCGAGCGCGCCGGAGAATGTGCCGTGGGCCTTGAGGCCGAGGTTCTTCGAGGCGGCGGCGCAGGCCTTCAGGTGCTGCACGGCCCAATCGTAACGGGCCTTGGGGTTGCCGTGCACCTTGGCGGGCGCAAAGCCGTCGGACAGGGTGTCGAAGGCCGGATGCACCGCGACCAGCTGGCCGATGATGTGCGAGGAGAGTTCGGCGATCTCAAGCCCGTGGCCGGCGACCAGGCCATTGACCTCGTCGGCATAGGTCTTGGATGCCGCTACCTTTTCGACGTCGATCAGGTTCGTGGCCCAGGTCGGGATCTGCACGCCCTTGTAGCCCAATTCGGCAGCCCAGCCGCACATGTGGTCGAGCGTGTCGAACGGCGCCTTATCGCCCGCGAACTGGGCGAGGAAGATCGCCGGCCCTTTGATGGTGCGCATAGATAGTCTCCCCTTGCATGGCCCGGTCCGGCCATCCCTCATGCATGACGCAGAAATTGCTCCGGCTGCGCGTCGTTCCGCGGGGCCGATGAAGCTACTGACATGTCAGTGATACCTTGACGGACGTACCGCAACTGTCAAGGCAGAGTGGGTCCCGGCTGAAACCGGGACCCACATGTTCTCAGCGCAGCAGGGCGCGGGCTTCGTCCGGGCCGAGGGCGGCCGGGCGTTCGCAGGTGGTGCGGAGGGTGACGACCTGGCCGGTTTCGCC
>JBKJMF010000012.1:0-8586 GCA_046596525.1 Devosia sp.
CTGGGTCCGGGTTACGGGCACGACGGGGGCGGCGGCCTCGGGGGCCGTCGTCGGGGCAGTTGCAGCGGGCTTTTTGGCAGGCTTCTTGCCCTGTATTTCCGCGATCTGCGCAGCGGCCAGTTCGCCCGGCTTGAGCGTCACGATGCCCGGCACGCGCAGGTCGATCAGTGTCACGTCGCGATCGAGCAGCGCGTAATCGGTCTGGTACATTTCGAGCCGATCGAGCGCCTGCGCCACGCCGCTCTCGGGCAGCTGCACGCGCAGGCCATTGCGATAGATCAGGTCCCAGCGGCGGTCGCCGATGCGGCTGAGGGCAGCGAGCTGATCCTCGAGCTGTTCGTGGCGGGCAAGAACGCGCACCATGGTGACGGCGTCGTCGGCTGCTCCCTCCCCGATCACCAGCGGCAGATCGGTGTAGGAACTGATGTCGGTGCCGATCTTCTTGCCCGACCCGTCGATCAGCCAGGTGGTATCGCCGACCCGCCAGCGCGCCACCGGAACCTTCTCGACGATCGAGACGATGACCCGGTTGGGATAGACCTTTCGGACGGTCGCCGACTCGACGGCGCGCAGCCACTCGAGCCGCGCCTGCGCCTTCTGGGCGTCGAAGGTCAGCGTCGAATTTCCGGTGCCGACGGTGAGGAGCGTGATGATGTCCTTGTCGTCGGTCAGCGTCTGACCGGTGATTTCTATGGCGTCAATGCCGAAGCCGGCCTGAGCGAACTCGCCCTGGACGAAGCGGTAGGCGGTGAGGCCGGCCGAGCCGATCACATCACGCGCCTCATAGACGCCGAAGGCGAGCAGCAGCGCCAGCACCGCGCCGATGGCGCGCACGATCTGCTGCTTGTGCAGCACCCAGACGTGGCTGGCCTTGACCAGCGCACGCCGGCCGGAACGGGAAATCGGGACTGGAAGGTGACGAGGATCGACGGGTTGGGCGTTGGCGAAACCCTTTGCCCCTACCTGTTGCAACTCGCATCCTCCACCATCCAGGCGACCAGCTCCTCGAACGAATGGCCTGCATATTTGGCCTGTTCGGGAACCAGCGACGTTTCGGTCATGCCTGGTTGGGTGTTGATTTCGAGGCAGACGAGCTCGCCGTCCGGCCCTGCCTGGTCGTTGTAGCGGAAGTCACTCCGCGTCACGCCCCGGCACCCAAGCGCAGCATGCGCCTTAAGGGCCATCTTCTGCACTTTGTCGTAAATTTTCGGTTGAATTTCAGCGGGAATGACGTGGCGCGAGCCGCCGACGGCATATTTCGCCTCGTAATTGTAGAAGTTGAGGTCGGTGACGATCTCGGTGACCCCGAGCGCCACGTCGCCCATCACGGCGCAGGTCAACTCGCGTCCGGGGATGTAGCGCTCGACCATCACGTCTTCGCCGGAGTTCCAATCCTCGCGCAGCAGCTCCTGCGGCGGATGCGACTGGTCGGCCTTGACGATGAACACGCCGAAGCTCGAGCCATCGGCGATGGGTTTCACCACGTATGGCGGTGCCATGACGTGGGCGCGGGCAACTTCGGCGCGATTGGCGATGGTGTGATCGGTGACCGGAATACCCGCCGCCCTGAACATGATCTTGGCCTGATGCTTGTTCATCGCCAGCGCCGAGGCGAGCACGCCCGAGTGCGTGTACGGGATGCGCAGGAACTCGAGTACGCCCTGAATGGTGCCGTCCTCGCCGAACGGGCCGTGCAGCGCATTGAACGCCACGTCCGGCTTCAGTTCGCGCAGGCGCTCGGCAATGTCGTAGCCGACATCCACCTCGGTGACCTGGTAGCCGCCATTGCGCAGCGCCTGGGCGCACCCGGTGCCCGAGGCGATCGATACCGGTCGCTCGTTCGAGATGCCGCCCATCAGGACGGCGACGTGCTTGGTCATCAAACGGCTCCCGTGAACGGTTCGCCGTCCATGAATTCACGCACCTCGCGGCCGGGCACGAAGTGACCCATCCGCCGGACTTCCCATTTCAGCTGGATGCCGTGCTTGTCGCGCACCTTCTGGCGGATGCTCTCGCCGACGGTCTCGACCTCGAATGCGTCCGCTTCACCCATATTGATGAGGAAGTTGGAGTGCATCTCGCTCATCTGCGCACGGCCGAAAGTGAAGCCGCGGCCGCCAGCCTCGTCGATCACCTTCCAGCTCGAATGGCCCTCGGGGTTCTTGAAGGTGGAGCCGGCCGTCTTGGCGCGGGTCGGCTGCGTGTTTTCGCGCCGCTCCGTCACGGTGCGCATCTCGGTGAGGATCTTCTCGGAATCGCCCGCAAAACCCTGGTAGGTCGCCGACGTGAACACGGCGCCGCGCGGACCGTTCGATTTGCGGTAGAGATAGCCCATGTCTTCGTTGGTGAGGGTGACGATCTCGCCCTGCCGGGTCACGGCGCGCAGCTCGACCATGCGATTGCGCGTCTCGGTGCCGTAGCAGCCGGCATTCATGTAGAGCGCCCCGCCGATGCCGCCCGGGATGCCGCGGTAGAACCACAGCCCGTCGATGCCGGCTTCGGCTGAGGCGGTGGCAACCTTGACGTCGGGCACGGCGGCGCCGGCGCGGACGCGGTGGCCATCGAGAATGTCGATGGCGCCAAATCCCTTGGCGGGCAGCCGGATCACCGCGCCATCGAGCCCGCCGTCGCGGATCAGAAGGTTCGAGCCGAGGCCCACCACGGTAACGCGGATATCCATCGGCAGGTGCTTGAGGAAGAACGCCAGGTCGTCTTCATCGACGGGGCGGAAGAACAGCTGTGCCGGTCCCCCTACCCTGAGCGTCGTCATTTCATCGAGGGGCTGGTTGGCGATGACCTGGCCGTGTACGTCGCCGATCCACGGCTGCAGCGTCGGGATCAGGTCGGGCCACTGTGGAACATGAACGTTCATGGCAACTCGGGCTCCTTGCCGATCAGAGCACCAAGTTCGGCGGGCAGCGAGGCCGCCCATTGTGTGATGTTGCCGGCGCCGAGGCAGACGACGTAGTCGCCATCGGCGGCACGGGAGGCGATCAGCGGCGCCAGCGCTTCCGGCCGGTCGATGACCCGGGCGTCGCGATGGCCGCGAGCCCGGATGCGCTGCACCAGCTCCTCGTGCGTCACGCCCTCGATCGGGGTTTCGCCGGCAGCGTAGATCGGCGCGACGATGACGGTATCGGCGTCGTTGAAGCAGGTGGCAAAATCGTTGAACAGGTCGTGGACGCGCGAATAGCGATGGGGCTGGACCACGGCGATGACATCGCGCCGGGTCGACTGGCGGGCTGCCTTCAGCACGGCGGCAATCTCCACGGGGTGGTGGCCGTAGTCGTCGATGACGGTGATGCCGCCGACCACACCGGTGCGCGTGAAGCGGCGTTTGACGCCCGAAAAACCCTTGAGGCCCTTGCGGATCGCCTCGGCCGGGACCTTGAGCTGGTCGGCGACGGCGATTGCGGCGGTAGCGTTGAGCGCGTTGTGCTCTCCCGGCATCGGCAACTCGAGGCCTTCGATGCGCAAGTGCGTCATGCGGATGCGGTCGCGGATCTCGACGGCGAAGTGGCTGATGCCGTCGCGAACCTCGAGATCGACCAGCCGCACGTCGGCCTGCGGGTTGCGGCCATAGGTGATGACACGGCGATCGCGGATCTGCCCGATCAGCGCCTGCACCTCGGGGTGATCGATGCACATCACGGCGAAACCGTAGAACGGCACGTTTTCGACGAAGTTGAGGAACGCCCGCTGCACCCCGGCGAAATCGCCGTAATAGTCGAGATGCTCGGGATCGATGTTGGTGACGATGGCGACGTCGGCCGGCAGCTTGACGAAAGTGCCGTCGCTCTCGTCGGCCTCGACCACCATCCACTCGCCGTCACCTAGCCGGGCGTTGGTGCCGTAGGCATTGATGATGCCCCCGTTGATCACGGTCGGATCGAGATTGCCGGCGTCAAGCAACGCCGCGACCAGCGTGGTGGTTGTGGTTTTGCCATGCGTACCGCCGATGGCGATGGCATTCTTGAACCGCATGATCTCGGCGAGCATTTCCGCCCGGCGCACTACCGGCAGGCCGCGCGCACGGGCGGCGGCGAGTTCCGGGTTGCCCTTCTTGATCGCCGACGAGATGACGACGACGGCGGCATCCTTGAGGTTCTCGGCCTTCTGGCCGACCTCGACCTCAATGCCCATCTTGCGCAGGCGCTGCACATTCGGGTTCTCGGCGCTGTCCGAGCCGCGGACCTTGTAGCCCTGGTTGTGCAGGATTTCAGCGATGCCGCTCATGCCGATGCCGCCGATGCCGACGAAGTGCACCGGTCCGATGTTGCGCGGCATCTTCATTGTGGTTTTTTCCCCTGAGCCGCGAGGCGTTCTGCCACGTCGGCAAGCTTGGTAACGGCGTCGGGCTGCCCCAGCGACTTGGCGGCTGCTGCTGCCCGCTGCAGAACGCCCGGATCACCGAGAAGTGAGCCCAAGCGAGTGCCAAGCGATAGTGGCGTAAGCGTGGCCTGCTCGGCGATCCACCCGCCGCCGGCGGCTTCCACAACGAGCGCATTTTTCTTCTGGTCGGCATCGATGGCGCCGGGCAGCGGCACGAGGATCGCCGGCCGGCCGATGGCGGTGAGTTCGGCAATGGTCGAAGCGCCGGAGCGCGACACGACGAGATGCGAGGCGGCCATGCGCTCGGGCAGATCGTCGAAGAAGGACGCGAGCTCGACGTTGACCTTGGCCTGCCGGTAGGTCTCGGCGACGCGGTCCAGATCTTCGGCGCGGCACTGCTGCACGACGCGCAGCCGCGAGCGCAACTCCTGCGGCAGCTCGGCGATGGCCGGCGGCACGAGATCGGCGAACACCCGGGCGCCCTGGCTGCCGCCGAACACCAGCAGCCGGATGGCGCCGTTCGCGTCGAGATCGGGGTACGGCACCTTGGCGACGTTTCGCACCCGGTCGCGCACCGGGTTGCCGACGAGCACGCTCTTGCCGGCGAAGGGCTCCGCCTTGGCGGTGCGGGCAAAGCTCAGCGCGATGACTTTCGCCACTTTCGCCAGCGCCCGGTTGGCCCGGCCCATCACGGCGTTCTGCTCATGCAGGATGCCGGGAATGCCGCGCAGGTTCGCCGCGACGAAGGGCGGGAATACCGGATAGCCACCGAAGCCGATGACGGCATCCGGTCTGACGCTGCCGAGCTTGCCGAAAGCGACGCCGATGCCCCAGAGGATGGTGAAGCCTGCGGTGACGAAGCGGATCGGATTGCTGACCGACGGCGTCGCCGAGGGGACGATATGCGTGGTGCTCGCCGGAAAACCGTCGCCGTAGGACGCGACGCGGTGGTCGGTCATCAGCTGGATGTCGTGACCGCGCCGGCGCAGTTCCTGCGCCAACGCCATTGCCGGGAAGAGATGGCCTCCCGTACCGCCGGCCATAAGGATGAATCTGCTCATTCGGCGGGGGATAGCACTCCGCTGCGATAGACGGGAAGCCCGGTCGCGAGGCGCTCCTCCGGCTTCTTGCGGGTGAAAGCGAGCATCAGGCCCATGGCGAAGGCGATAGCGAGCATCGAGGTGCCGCCATAGGAGACGAACGGCAGCGTCATGCCCTTGGGTGGAATGAGGTTGAGGTTCACCGCCAGATTGATCGAGCACTGCAGCCCGAACTGGATGGCGAGGGTCGAGGCGGCGAGACGTGCGAACAGGCTCGACTGCTGCTGCGCCCCGATCAGCGCCTTGACCACGATGAAACCGATCAGCGCGACGAGGCAGAGGCAGAACAGAATGCCGAACTCGCCCGCGGCGGCCGAGAACACGTAGTCGGCATGCGCGTCGGGGATGACTTTCTTGGCCAGCGATTCACCGGGGCCGCGCCCGAACCAGCCGCCCTCGAGCAGCGAGTTCAGCGCCTTGTCCACCTGGTAGGTGTTGCCGCCCTCGGGATTGACGAAACTGTCGATGCGCTTGGCGAAGTGCGGGAAGAACATGTAGGCGGCGAACAACAGCCCTACCCCGGCCGCGCCCAGCCCGAAGATCACGAACCACGAGATGCCGGAGAGGAACAGCAGCACCCCCCAGGTCGCGAGGATCAGCGCCGTCTGCCCGATATCGGGCTGCAGCAGCAAGCCGGCGACGATCACCAGCATGACCCCGGTCGCCATGATGCGGGCAGGAATGCCCGGCCGCTTCATGCTCTCGGAGAACAGCCACGCCCCGATCACCGCGAAGGCCGGCTTCACGAATTCGGAGGGTTGCACGGTGTTGCCGGCCATCGAGACCCAGCGCTTGGCGCCCTTGACCTCGACGCCGAATTTCAGCGTCAGCCAGAGCAGGATGACCGAAACAACCAGCACGCCGAGAGCGGCAATGCGCGCCGCCCGATGCGGCAGCAGCGATGTCGCGATCATTACCGGCACCGCGAGAGCGGCGAACACGGCCTGGCGAATGATGAAGTGCCATGGCCCAAGGCCGAGGCGCTCGGCCACCGGCGGGCTGGCGGCGAAGCTCAGCAGCACACCGACCAGCAGCAGCAGGATGAGCCCCGCAAGCAATGACTTGTCGATCGTCCACCACCACTCGGCGATGGGGGTCTTACGCTCGCGTGAAAACATGATCCGACGCCGCCCTCAACCGGACGGCCTCCTGTACGCACAACTCGACACAAATTGTAGCGCCGGGTTGGTTACCAAGTTCGGAACGGAGTCGCGTTCTGCGAGTCGGGGCGCGAAGGCCGCTCTTTGTGGACGGGGAAGGTTGGGTTGGGTTATCAGCATCGGCAACTGGAGGATTTGGAGCACATGAGCGAGGCGATGGTTGGGCAGGTCAGGCGTAGTGTCCCCGTGGCCAGCCGCAGCTTCTACGTGATCGTTGCGATCCTGGTGCTGCTGTTCGGCGTCAAGCTGATCACCTCCTCGACCCTGGAATTGCGCACCGACGAGGCCTACCACTGGACCTGGTCGAAGGAATGGGTGCTTTCCTACCTCGACCATCCGCCGATGATCGCGTGGTTCGTGCGTTTCGGCACGTCGCTATTCGGCGACACCCTTTTCGGTGCGCGGTTTGCCGATTTGCTCGCCATACTCGGTGCCGAACTGCTGCTCGCCGACCTTGTGCGGCGCCGCACCGGTTCGCTGACCGCGGCGGCGTTGACGATGCTGGCGATAGAGTCGACCATCCACGTTGGCGCCATGGGCGTCCTCATAGAGCCGAGCGTTCCGCTGATCCTGTTCTGCAGCTTGATGTTCTGGGCTCTGTGCCGCCTCGAGGAAACCGGCGAGGGCCGGTGGTGGCTGCTAGTGGGGGCCGCTGCGGGCCTGGCGTTGCTGTCCAAGTACACATCGCTGCTCTTCGTGCCGGCGATTGTCGCCTTCCTGGTCGCAACGCCACGGGGCCGCCGTTGGTTGGTTACGCCGTGGCCGTGGATCGCCGGGTTGATCGCTGTCGCGATCTTCTCACCGGTACTTTGGTGGAACCTGCAGAACAATTGGGCCTCGGCGCAGTACCAGTCCGGCCGCGCGGTCGAGGCGCACGCGATCGATCTCCGTCATCTGCTGGAATTCGTGGTCGTCCACCTGGGTTTGGTCGGCCTGCTCATGCTGCCGTTGATCATGGTCGGGAGCATCCTCGCAGCGCTGCGCGCCTTCCGCGAGAGCGATGGAACGACCCTGGCGCTCGCAACTGCTTTCCTCTTCTTCGTCGGCTTTCTGTTCGCGAGGTCGCTGACGCTGCGGATCAACACTTCATGGCCGATCGCCATCTGGCCGTTCGGCATCACCGCGGCGGTGATCACCTTCCAGCGCCACGCCGCCGGATTGCTCCGACCGGCGAAGGCCAGGGGCAAACTCCTGCTGATCCTCGCCATCTACGTGAACATTCCCCTGCTCCTGCTGATGAGCTGGCACGCCACTTTCGACTGGACCAACTGGGCGCGCGCCGACCCGATTGGCCGCGATGACGGCTACGCCGAAGTGGCCGTGGCCATAGAGACGATGGCCGACGCTGGCGAGGTGAAGTGGGTCGCGACCACCGACTACCGCACCTACGCAATCATGCGCTGGATGCTGCGCGACCGGCTGCCGGTGGTGCATGTCACCCAGCGGAGCCGCTACATCGGCTTTGCGGAGCCCGCCGAACTCGGTCAACCGGGCGTCTATGTCTACGAGAAGGATCGGCAGGATGCGGCAGTGCCCGAGACAGCGCTGGGTGCGCCGGTCACGGTCGAGCGCAACTGGCGCGGTTTCACCTACACAACCTTCGAGATTCGGCCGTTCAAGGACTGGACCCCGGACCTCACGCCGCCCCGCGACTCGCCACTCTACAAGTGGCCCGATCTCGTCTAGCGCAGCTTCAGCGAGCTGAGGCCGATCAGGGCCAGCACGAAGGAGATGATCCAGAAACGGATCACGACCTGGCTTTCAGTCCAGCCCATCATTTCGAAATGGTGGTGGATCGGGGCCATCTTGAAGACGCGCTTGCCGGTGAGTTTGAACGACACGACCTGGACGATCACTGACACTGCTTCGAGGACGAACAGGCCGCCGATGATGGCGAGGACGATCTCGCCCTCGGCGGCGCGCTCGGGACCATCGCCGTCGCCACCAAGCACGAGATCGTCCTCGCCATCATCGGCGGCCTGTTCGTCCTCGAA
>JBKJMF010000013.1:0-4101 GCA_046596525.1 Devosia sp.
CCCGCTATCTCCCCCGTCGATGACGGTACCGCCGCAGGCCTGTTGGCGCTGCAGGACCGCATGGTGAAGCTCGAGGGCGAATGGACGGCGCAGCAGGCGGCTGCCGCTGCGGCTCCGGCTATCCCTGCGGCGCTTGTTCCCGGTGACGCCGGTGCGGCCACCGCCGAGATCGACCCGAACCTCCCCACCACCGACTGCATCCCGCTCGGCACCCGCTTCATGGTGACGCCGGGCGAGAGCTACCCGATCTGCCAGTCGAAGGCCGTGGTGAAGACCGGCATGATCACCGCCGACACCGTCACCATCGACGGAATCGGCCAGGTGGTCGAAACCGGCTTCGGCAACATCGCCGGCACCAGCTGTACGGTCATGGTGTTCTCGGCCGACGAAGCGGGATTTGCCGAGATGCGGGTCACCTGCACCTGAGCTTGAGCAAGATTGCAGGTGCGCGGCTTGGGTCGAGGCCCTAGAGCTAGGCGCGGGCGTTCACCCGATCACCTGCCACGAGCCTCATCTTGTCCTCTCCCGCCGCCAGTGCCGCGCATCAGTCCGCCTCGATCAAGGGCATGGCGCTGGGCATTTTCGCCTACACGCTGTTCTCGGTGCACGATGCGCTGGTGAAGGCGGTGATCCATGCGCTGCCGGTGGTGCAGATACTGTTCGTGCGCAGCCTCGTCATCGTCCTGATCTGCCTCGTCATCGGGCGGCGGAAGCTGGTGGTCGACTTGCTCAAATCCGGCAACAAGCCGATGCTGCTGCTGCGCGCCATCCTGACGCTCGCTGCGTGGTGCATGTACTATTCGGCCGGGCGCGAGCTGCAACTCGCCGAGATGACGACGCTCTACTATTTCGCCCCGGTGCTGACGATCATCCTCGCCGTAATCTTCCTCAAGGAGCAGCTGACGCTGGCCCGCGTCGGCGCCTCGGCCATCGGCTTTTTCGGTGTGCTGATCGCCTGCAATCCCGCCGGGCTGAGCTTCGGCATCCCGGCGCTGATGGTGCTGGGGGCGGCGTTCTTCTGGTCGGTGGCGATGATCCTGATGCGCACCATCTCGAAATCCGAGAGTTCGCTGGTGCTGATCTTTTCGCTCAACCTGTTCTACACGCTGGCGATGGGCCTCGCTTCGATCCCGTTCTGGACCGGCATGGACCCGCTGCAGATCGCCATCGTCGTTGTCACCGGCATGGTCGGGGGCACCGCCCAATATGTGCTGGTCGAGTCGGCGCGGCTGGTGCCGGCGAGCGTCCTCGGCACCGTCGAGTATTTCGCGCTGATCTGGAGCTTCGTCTTCGGCTACCTGTTCTGGGGCGAGCAGCCGGCGGAGGTGGTTTATCTCGGCGCGGCCCTGGTGATCGCCGCGGGGCTGGTGCTCGCCTGGAGCGAACGTCGCCCCAGGCGCCCGGTGGTGGATGCGCCTTAGGCGGCTGGGGCGTCGAGTTCGAGCAGGACGGTCCGGCCGGTTTCGACCAGCTGCTTGAGGCTGCCTTGGATCAGCGAAGTCCAGGCATCGGAGCAGGTGTCGTAGCACTCGACCGCCGGCTTCAGGCCGACGTGGGTGAAGACGACCTCGGTCCCGTTGCCCTTCTTTGCGATGTCGAAGGTGATGGTGGTGCCGGTCCACTCGGTCTTGTCCTCGACAAAGCTGAGGGTGCCTTCGAGCACCTGCCAGGCGACCCGCCTGGCCGGGACCAACTCGGTCACTTCCTGCTTGGAGTAGTGGAAGTCCTTGTAGCGGTAGGTGAAGACGTCCCCGAGCTTGTCGGCTGTGCCTTCGAATTCCCCGCTCCACCAGGCGCGCGGATCGTTGATGGCGGCGAAGACGGCTTCGGGTGCCTGGTCGACGGTAAAGCGGGTGGTGAAGTTGATGTCGGTCATGGACGTTCTCCTTTGGAATCAGGGCAAGGCGGTGCCGTCACCGGTGGCGCCTTGCATCACCGCCGGTCTGGCGTTTCGGTCGTGTCAGGAGCCCGCGAGGGGCAGTGCCCACTATATGCCGTACAAGGCATATGCGTGTCAAGGCATGTGACATCGCAGAGCACAAAAGCAGAGAGGCAGGAATTGCTCCCTGCCTCTCAGAATTCTTCCGCGGAACGTCAGCCTAGAAGGCGCCGTGGCAGTGCTTGAACTTCTTGCCCGAGCCGCAGGGGCAGGGGGCATTGCGCGACACGCCGACCAGCAGCTTGGGGTCGATCGGGCGCAGCGCCGGATCGGCTTCGGCAACCGCCGCGCCTCCGCCACCGAAGGCGGCCATCGTCAGGCCCGCCGGGCCGCCGAGCCGGGGTGCCGGTTCGTCTTCGTCGGCATCGTTCTCGCCGGTCAGCGGGTCGATGTGGATTTCATCCAGCCCGTCGAGGTTCGGCACGAGCGGCGCCGGCTGGCGCATCTGGATTTCAACGTGGCTGAGCTGCGTCGTCACCAGTTCGCGGAGGCTGGTGAGCAGCTGCTCGAACAGCTCGAACGCCTCGCGCTTGTACTCGGTCAGCGGGTCGCGCTGGGCGAGACCGCGCCAGCCGACCACTTTCGACAGGTGATCGAGGGTCACCAGATGCTCGCGCCACAGCCCGTCGATCGACTGCAACAGGATCGACTTCTCCACCTGGCGCATGATGTCGGGCGAGTAGCGGGCGACCTTGGAGGCGGCGGACTCGTCGGCGATCTTGGTAATGCGCTCACGCACCTCTTCGACGTCGATGCCTTCCTCGTGCGTCCACGCCTCAACCGGCAGGTCGACATTGAGGTAGGTCTTGCCGGCAGCTTCGAGCTGCTCGACCTTCCACTGCTCGGGGTAGGCGCGGTCGGGAATGGCCTTGGCGATGATGTCGTCGACCACCTGGTGGCGCATCTCGGCGACGGTCTCGGCGACGTCTTCGCTGTCCATCAGCTCAAGGCGTTCGGTGAAGATCGCCTTGCGCTGATCGTTCATCACGTCGTCGTACTTGAGGATGTTCTTGCGGATGTCGAAGTTGCGGGCTTCGACGCGGGCCTGGGCGCGCTCGATGGCCTTGGTGACCCACGGATGGGTGATCGACTCGCCCTGCTCGAGACCGAGCTTACCCAACATCGAGTCCATCGACTCGACCGGGAAGATGCGCATCAGGTCGTCCTGCAGGCTCAGGAAAAACTTGGAGTGCCCCGGGTCGCCCTGGCGGCCAGCGCGGCCACGCAGCTGGTTGTCGATGCGGCGGCTTTCGTGGCGCTCGGTGCCGACGATGTAGAGGCCGCCAGCTGCGATGACCTTGGCCTTGTCGACGGCGATGGTACGCTTGATCTCCTCGATCGCGGCTTCGCGCTCAGCGCCTTCGAGGCCTTGGGTCTCGCGTTCGATGCGCATCTCGAGGTTGCCGCCGAGCTGGATGTCGGTACCGCGGCCGGCCATGTTGGTGGCGATGGTCACGGCGCCGGAAACGCCGGCGTCGGCGACGATCTGGGCTTCCTGCTCGTGATGACGGGCATTCAGCACAGCGATGTTCTCGATGTCCTTCTTGCGCAGCAACTCGGCCAGCATCTCGGACTTCTCGATCGAGGTGGTGCCGACGAGGATCGGTTGGCCGCGCTTGCGGGCATCGACGATCAGGTTGGCGATCTCGTCGAACTTTTCGGCGGCAGTGCGGAAGATGGCGTCGTCTTCGTCTTCGCGCCTGACGGTCACATTGGTCGGGATCGAGGTCACGGTCAGCCCGTAGATATCGCCGAATTCCTCGGCTTCGGTCGCCGCCGTACCGGTCATACCGGCCAGCTTCTTGTAGAGACGGAAATAGTTCTGGAAGGTAATGCTTGCGAGCGTCTGGTTTTCCTGCTGGATGCTGACGCCTTCCTTGGCCTCGACGGCCTGGTGCAGGCCATCGCTCCAGCGCCGGCCCGACATCAGGCGACCGGTGAACTCGTCAACGATGATCACCTGCCCGCCACGCACGATGTACTCGACATCGCGCTTGTAGAGGTGGTGCGCGCGCAGCAGGGCGTTGAGGTGATGCACGAGGATGATGTGACTGGCGTCGTAGAGCGATTCCTCCTCACCCAGCAAGCCGACTTCGCGCATGAACTGCTCGGTGATCTCGTGGCCAGACTCGGACAGGTGCACCTGCTTGCCCTTTTCGTCG
>JBKJMF010000128.1:0-5397 GCA_046596525.1 Devosia sp.
ATCAGCGCGGCGCGCCCGCTAGTCGCCGCAGTTGGGCCATGGATAGCCGCGTGTCCTGACACAACGTCGTGCCCCACCCAGAAGTCAATCGACCGATCTGGATGCGACTTCACAAACTCCGTCCAGACATCCTCAGCCCACCGGGGCTCAAATGTCTGACTATCTGGTGGGCGGTCGATGCCTATTAGCTTGATCCCAAGACTCTTAGCGTGAGCAATGTCTTCGTCAGAAGGTCTCAACGTAGCGCAAAAGACGGATCCGCTAGATCCAAGTCTTTCGGAAAGGCCAACCGCAAAGTCCATATTGAAAGAGTTGATGCCGCCAAATTTCGGGCCCCAAGCTGTGGCAAGAAGCATCAGGTTGGGCATCTAGTGCGAGGCTCCATTGGGACCGGGGACTGCTAGATAGACCATAATTCACCGCGCCGGTAGACGCGGAACCTCGGAGATGACGAAGACTTTCCTCCGCACACAAGGCGCGGCGGCGATCCCTTGCCAATGGCGGCGACCCCTTGCATGTGGAACGCGTGCTGGCCAGCGATGGCGCCACCATGGCCGCGACGCTGGATCATCTGGAGATCGCACATGGCGGCGCGGCGGCCTACCTGCGGCGCGCCGGCCTTGCGGACGAGAGCGCGCGACGGCTCATCGCGCGGCTTTGCGGATGATGGCCTCAGCTCGCCGCGACAGCGTTCCAGCACATGCTGGCGATGAGGCCGCGCTCGTCTCCGCTCAGCGGTTCGGGACGCATCCGACGGCGGCGCAGGGTGTTGCGGATCGAGCCGCGCACGAAGCTTGCGATCATGTCGGTCGGTCCGGGACGCACGGTTCCTGCACGCTGCGCATCGGCGAGCATGACGAGGGAATGATCGATGAACGGCGCAAAGATCGCCTTGGCGTCACCCAGCGACAGCAGCGGGCTATTGTCGAGGTAGTCGAACAGCTGGGCGCGCATCGCGTCTTCCCAGATGAAGTCGATGTAGCTCACGATGTACCGGCGGACGCGATCTGCCGGCGGACTGTCCGGCTCGGGCGGGGCTACAAGGCGCGCCGTCATCTCCTCGGCGACACGTCCATAGACGCCGCGAACCAGCGCCTCCTTGGAATCGAAGTAGTTGTAGAGCGAGCCGGTGGCGACGCCCGCCTCCTCGGCAATCGCCGCCATCGACGACTGCAGCCCGTTACGAACGATCAATCGAGCGGCGGCGCCAAGGATGCGCTCGCGCTTGTCGGGACTCAAATCCATATTCTGAATGAACCTTCATTCACCTGTCACGATCGGAAGCTACCGGGTGAGTTGTTCCGGTGCAAGGCCAAGCAGTGCTGCCGCCACCGGACCGAGTTTCGATCCCTGAGGGATTGCCCCCAAGCCACAGGAGAGAGCGTTGTCTGAACCCATCACCTTCATCCATCTGACCGACCTGCATGTCGGCAACCCGGCCGTTGCCGACGATCACCTCTATTCCGATACGTCGACGACGCTGGCAGCCGTGCTGGCCGACATCGGCAAGCTCGTGCCGGCGCCCAAGTTCATCGTGGCGAGCGGCGACCTCACCAACCGTGGTGACAAAGCCAGCTACGCAGAGCTGAAGCGTATCGTCGCCGAAGCCGGTCTCGACATTCCGATGGTCTGGGCGCTGGGCAATCACGACCGGCGTGACGGCTTCTACCCCGCCATGCTCGGCCGGACCGAGAACCTCGATGCGCCGTACGACCACTCGCTGGTGATCGACGGCATCCACGTCGTCGTCCTCGACTCGAGCGTCCCCGGCAAGATTGGCGGCGCTTTCGAGCCGGGCCAGCTCGATTGGCTGAAGGCCGAACTCGAGCAGCACGCCGACCTGCCCAAGCTCCTCGTGATGCATCACGCCCCGGCGCTCGATTTGAAGCCCGAGATGGAATGGGAGTCGATGTCGATCGCCGACACCGAGGCGCTGCGCCAGGCGGTCGAAGGCAAGAACGTCATCGGTATCCTGTCAGGTCACATCCACTTCGACCGGGTGAGCCACTGGTACGGGATCCCGGTCGTCGTCGGCATCGGCCAGCATGCCGCCACCGACGTACTGTGGCTGCATGAGGGACTCCGCATGCTCGAAGGGGCCTCTTTCGCCATCGGTACGCTGCGTCCGTCCGGGCTCTCCATCACCTTCGCGCCGCAGCCCGCGACCCGTCGCGAACTCCACAGCTTCAGCTTCGCCGGCATGGCCGAAATGCTCCGGAAGTACGAAGCCAGCACCCCCGTCGCCGCCGAGTGAAAGAGCTCACGATGAACCGCAAATCCTTCCTTCTCAGCGCATTGGCGCTGTTTGCCGCGGCTCCGGCGCTGGCCCAGGCGATCCCGGCCACCGTCGACCAGCCGGTGACCATCACCTTTTACAATTACAACCTCGCCTCAGCCGGTATCGGCGCGGACGCGACCAAGAAGCTCATCGCCGAGTTCATGGCCGCCAATCCGAACGTCACCGTCGAGGGGATCGGCTATTCGAGCGCCGACTCGAGCCGCATCCAGGCGGATCTCGCTGCCGGCATGCCGGTGGACCTGGTGCAGACCGTGTTCAGCGACCTCGACTTCGCGGTCACCAATTTCGGTGCCCAGGCGCTCGAGGACACAGTACCGGCCGATGAACTCGCCGCCCACTTCGAGGGCATGAGCCCGAACGGGCTGAAGCTCGGCGTGCTGAACGGCAAGACCTACGGCCTCGCCTACACCTTCTCGACCCCGGTGCTGTTCTACAATGCCGACCTGTTCCGTGCAGCCGGCCTTGACCCGGAGAGCCCGCCAAAGACCTGGGAGGCGCTGAAACAGGCGGCGATCACCATTGAAGACAAGACCGACGCCGAAGGCTTTACCGGTGGCATCACCGGGCCGGGCGCGGTGGACTGGATGCTGCAGGGCGTGGTGCGCTCAAACGGCGGCGAGGTGATCTCGCGTGACCGCAAGACGCTGAAGTTCGCCGAGCCCGAGGCGATCGAAGCGGTCAAGATGCTGCGCGACATGTATGACGCCGGTGCCTACGAGAACATGGACTTCAACGGCGCCGTCGAGAACATGAGTGCCGGCAAGCTTGCCATGTACCTGCAGACCAGCGCGCTCCAGGGCGCGCTCGTCGCCGGCGCAAAGGACAAGTACGAACTGCGTGCCTCGACCATGCCGAGCTTCGGCGACAAGCCGACCCGCCCGAACAACTCGGGCTCGGCGCTGACCATCCACACCAAGGACCCGGTGAAGCAGCGTGCCGCCTGGGAGCTGATGAAGTTCCTGACCTCGAAGCACGGCTACACCGTGATCACGTCGGAGATCGGCTACCTGCCGCTGCGCACCGACATCGTCAATGATCCCCAGTATCTCGGCGAGTGGGTGAAGACCCACCCGCTGGTGGCGCCCAATCTCGAGCAGCTGTCGCGGCTCGAGCCGTGGGACCCGATGCCGGGCCCGAACTACCGCCAGATCGTCAAGACCATGATGGACAGCGTCGAGATGGCGGTGTTCGGCGGCGCGGACGTCGAGGCGACGCTGGTCGACGCGCAGGCCAATGCCCAGGCGCTGATGCCCTGATGCCCGGTGCCCGCTTCCGAGCGGGCACCTATTCTTCTCGCGGAGGCGCCGATGGCCGATCTCGCTCTACCCCATCGCGGCGTTGCGGCGGTGCCAAGACGCCGCTTCGGCCTGTGGCGGATTTCGCCCTGGCTCTATCTGGCGCCGGCCATCATCACGCTGGTGGTCTGGATTTATTGGCCGCTTTTCGATGCGGTTCGCCTCAGCTTCTACCAGTGGAACATGCTGCCGACCTCGCCGCAGACCTTTGTCGGCGGGGAGAACTACCAGCGCATCTTCGCGCTACCCAAGTTCTGGCAGGCGCTGCGCAACACCGGCGTCTATGTGCTGGGCCTCTTGCCGCTCGCGGTGCTGCTGCCGCTGGCGCTCGCCATCTACACGCATGACCTGCCGGCCCGCTGGCGCAACATCTACCGGGCCATCATCTTCGTGCCGATGATCATCGCACCGGTGGTGGCCGCCGCGGTGTGGCGCTGGCTGCTCGACCCCGGCTACGGCATGGTCAACCTGATGATCAAGTGGTTCGGGGCCGGGCCGGTCAAGTTCCTCAACGACCCCAAGGTCGCGATCTGGACCATCATCGTCATCACCGGCTGGAAGCTGATCGGCTTTTCCACCCTGATCCTCTCGGCCGCCAATGCCAACATCAACCCGGCGCTGGTCGAGGCCGCCCGCATGGACGGCGCGAGCAAGTGGGAGATCATCCGCAACATCCGGCTGCCGCTGCTCAGCTCCACCGTGCTGTTCCTCGTCATGATGACGATCCTGCTCGGGGCGCAGTGGAGCTTCACCTACATCAACGTGCTCACCGGCGGCGGACCGCTCGGCGCCACCACCAACATCTACTACCTGCTCTGGGACTTCGGCTTTTCGACCATGTCGGTCGGCTGGGGTTCGGCGTCGGCCGTCATCCTGTTCCTCGGTTTCGGCGCCATCGCCTTCGTGCTCTTCCGCCTCATCGATCGGTACTCGTTCCATGACAACTGATGCGATCAACGCTACGGCCGCGGTCCGGCCGCTGCGCCGCAAGTCTGCCGAGGGGACCGGGCTCAACAGCGCCGCCGGGCACCTGGTCATGGTGCTGCTGTCGATCTTCTGCCTGTTCCCGGTCTACTGGATGGTGGTGACCTCGCTGCGCCCGGCCAACGAGATCTTCGAGACCAGCCTGTGGCCGACGACGATCTCGCTCGAGAACTATCGCTACGCGCTCGACAGCATCCCGATCCTGCGCATGCTGGCCAATACGCTGGTGGTCTCGGTCGTGGTCACCGTGATCCAGCTCGGCACGGGCCTGCTTGCCGCCTACGCCTTCGCCCGGTGGCGCTTTCCGTTCGACAAGCTGATCTATGCGGCGGTCGCGCTTACCTGGCTGGTGCCGTTCCAGGTGGTGATGATCCCCAACTACCTGCTGATCGCGCAGATGGGCCTGCTCGACAGCGTGGCGGCGCTGGTACTGCCCAATATCACCTCGGCACTGGCGATCATGCTGCTGGCGCAGGCGATGCGCAGCTTCCCCAAGGAGGTGGTGGAGGCCGCCCGCATGGATGGCGCCCGCAGCTGGCGGATCCTGTGGGAAGTGATGACGCCGAACCTGCGCGGCACCATCGCGTCGCTCGCCATCCTCATCTTCATTTCGACCTGGAACGAATATTTCTGGCCGCTGCTGCTGTCGCGCACGGCCGAGAACAGCGTCATCCAGATCGGCATCCAGATGTTCATGACCTCAGAGGGCAACCAGTGGGGGCCGCTGATGGCGGCCTCGACCATGGCGAGCCTGCCGGTCCTCATCATCTACGTCGTCCTGCAGCGCCAGGTCATCCAGTCATTCATGAAATCGGGAAT
>JBKJMF010000241.1:0-19144 GCA_046596525.1 Devosia sp.
GATGGGCGGGTCGGACCAATGGGGCAACATTATCAACGGCGTAGACCTCAGCCACCGCATGGGCGGCGCGCAGCTTTACGCCCTGACGACGCCGCTCCTCACCAAGTCGTCCGGCGAGAAGATGGGCAAGTCCGCCTCCGGCGCTGTCTGGCTCAACGGCGAGCTCTTCAGCCCCTACGACTTCTGGCAGTACTTCCGGAACACCGAAGACGCCGACGTTGGCAAATTTCTCAAGATTTTCACCCGCTTACCACTCGACGAGATCGCCAGGCTGGCGGCGCTCGGCGGCTCGGAGTTGAACGAGGCGAAGAAGGTGCTGGCGACCGAAGTCACCGCCATCGTCCACGGCCGTGAGGCTGCCGACCAAGCGGCCAGCACCGCATCAGCCACCTTCGAGGCAGGCTCGCTCGACCTCTCTCTGCCGACTGCTGAGGTCTCAAAGTCCGATCTCAATGCCGGCATCGGCCTGCTGGCAGCCCTTGTGACCGCCGGCCTCGCCGCATCCAATGGCGAGGCGCGCCGGCACATCCAGTCCGGAGCCGTCCGCGTCAACGACGAACCTACGACTGATGACCGCGCCACGCTCGGCACGGCCGCCCTGCTGGCCGAGGGCGTCATCAAGCTCTCCGTCGGCAGGAAGAAGCACGCTCTGCTGAAGCCGGTCTGACCGGCTTCAGCGCGTCACCAGCACCGGGATAGCGGTGTGCGCCAGCACATTGTTGGTCTGGCTGCCGAGCAGCAGCCGGCCAAGCCCACGCCGGCCATGCGACCCCATGACGATCAGGTCGGCACCCACCGAGTTGGCGGTGTTGATGATGCCGTCGGCAGGGAAGCTGTCATTGACGTAGACCGTCTTCGCGGCAACGCCGGCGGCGGTGGCCGCGGTTTCGGCCTTGGCCAGCAGATCCTTGGCTCCGGTTTCCTGCGCCTCAATCAGTTCGGGAATGGGATCGAACGCGGTGCCCGCCACAGTGGCATAGCCACCGCCGAGCACCGCCGTGGGCTCAGTGACCGTGACGATGGTCACAGCCGAGCCGAGCGCCTTAGCGAGACCGAGCGCGTGGTCCAGGGCCCGCGCGGCGAGGTCCGAACCATCCGTAGCAACGAGAATATGTGCATACACTTCATGTACCTCCACCTTTCATGTGGAGATCGTAGGCCGCTCCGCCAACCACTACTTTGATCGAAATCAACCGCGTCACTCGACGCGCGGGATTTCCTTGGAGCGGTACTCGAACATCCGCCGGAAAGCGCCGGGCACCAGCGCCGACATCGGATTGATCTTGAAATCCGGCTTGTCGAGCGGGCCGCGGATGGCGAACGTCACCCCGAACAGTCCCTCGCCGTCGCGGCCGGCCAATGGCCCGAGCAGCTTGCTGAAAGCGTTGTTAAGCCCGAACAGCGGTACATAGGTGCCGGTCAGGTCATACTGGCGCTTGTCGGTATAGATGAAGCCGCGCGCCGTGCCACCGACGGTGGCGCCAGCCAGCACCGCGTCCTTGATCTCGACGCGATCGCTGCGCCGAACGAACGAGGCTTCGGCGCTCTTAAACTCCAGCTTGTTGGAGCGGGCGATCATTTGCTTGGACTCGGAGTGATTGCCGAGGATCTGCGCCACGTTCCCCTCATTGACGAAAGCGAAATTCCTGAGCGCAAACTGCCCCTGGTCGATCTTCTGGTCCTTGATGGTCTCGACCACCAAGCTGCCGACGCCGCCCTCGACGTTGGGATAGACGTTCATCAACCGCAGCAAAGTGCCGAGATCGTTGAACGCCACTGACATCACCTTGCCGTTCGGCGTCGGGTTGGTGGTCACCGAAACACTACGATCGCCGCCAAGGTTAGCCTGGAGGTTCACCCGTTGCAGGTCCGCACCGCGCAGCACCAGGTCGAGATCGACGTTGAACGCCGTGGTCTTGTAGAAGCCAAGGGCGCGCTTCAGCTCCAGATCCACCGCGATGGTCTGGTCTACCGCGGTGGCCTGCGGGCCGCCGGTCGAGTCCCCGGTGAGGCTGAAGAAACGCTGCAGCATCGGTTTCAAGTCGAGCTGATCGCCGCGCAGCCGCACCTGGTAGCCGTTGCGGATCGGGGTCAGCGAAATCTGGGCCTGATCGCCGGGGCTGAGCGCGAACGAGGTGAACTCGGCCGACTGCAGCCCCTTCTTGAGGTCGAAGTCGAGGCTGCCTTCGAGTTTCACGTCGCCGAAGCCGAGATCGAGGTCGTCGATGGTGACGGCATCGCCCGACATCTTGATCTGCGCTTGGGCCGTCCCCTTGACCCCTGCCTTCTTGCTGATTCCGAGGTCCTTGATGGTGAGGCTCGCGGCGCCAAGGTCTGCCGCGAGCTGGATGCTTCCGTCGGCAAGCGGCTTCGCCGAAATGGTCAGCGGCCCTTTTAGGAAAGCCGACGCGTCGACGCCGAACTTTTTGAACGCGTCAGAATCCACCTTTGCCGTCAGCACCACGTCCGGCCTCTTGGGATCGAGGGTTCCCATGGCCGAGATCGTGGCAGGCACCCCGTCGAACTCGGTCGTGCCGCCGACGTTGAACCCGGCTTGAGTGACGCGGAATTCAAGTTGCCCCTTGCCAATCGTATGGCCCTCGATCGGCGAGGACGTGCCCAGGTCCTGCAGCGCGCCATTGATGACGTAGTCCATGCTGCTTGGCTTGTTGGTCTTCTTGTCCGTGACAATGGTCGCCACGAGCCCAAGCGAAACCTGGCCTTCGAGGATGTCGAGATCGACCGGCAGCGCCACCTGTTTCAGCGCATCCGGCTGGTTCTCCTTGGTCCAGGCGATGAGCGCCGGAATGCCCCCGGACAGGTCGCCGGAGATCTCATACACGGCCTCGGTGTCGCTGTTGGAGCCGATGATGAAGCCGGCATTGGCAATCGAGATGTTGCCCTTGGGCGTCGGGATCGTCGCACCGCCAGCAGAAATCTGGATGTCGTTGTCCTGCAGGCTCAACTTCATCTCGCCTTCGATGGTGATCGGATCCATCGTATCGAGCGCCTTGATCTGCACACCGGTGCCGACGATGTCGATCGACATGGCGTTCTTGGGCAGCGGCTTGTTCTCCCCTGGCTCGCCCAGCGAACCAATCGGGAAGTCATAGCGCATGGTCGATTTCTTGATCCGGCCGCCAACGACGTTCTTGACGAACCAGTCGCGCGACTCCGTCGCGAGGAAGGCTGGCCACAACCGCTTAAGGTCGTCGGCCGACAGGCCTTCCCCCGCGATGTTCATCTCGAAGCCTGTACCGCGCCGCACCATGTCGATCCGGCCGGTGGAGACCAACTGGCTGCCATCGGCCTTTTTGGCTTCGAACTGATCGATGCCGGTGGCCCCATAGAGCGGAGCCGACCAGCCCTGAAAGTTGACCTCGGTGAATGGTGCCTCCGGCGCACCCAATTCATTGGAAATCGACACGTCGCGTGCCGCCACCTTCATGCCGACGATCGGACCGTAAAGCGGATCGAGCCCCAGCTTGAACACGCCGCTGACATAGCCGGAGCTGCCGGCGACGCTCACCTGCATCTCGCCCATGGTGAACTGGCCGATCGCGGGGTCCCAGACCACCTCCGCGATCGTGGTGGCAATCGGGAAGAACTGGCCATTGACCCGCACGTCCATGCCGGTGAGATCGACATGAAACAGTCCATCGGTGATCTTGCCGGTGTTGGTGAATCCGACATCGATCGAGACCGAAGCGGTGCCGACCACCGAGATGGCGGTTTCCTGCTCGCCAACGAACGGCGCGAACGCGCCCGGGTCGAGATTGGTGATCGACATCTTCAGGCGCGCCCCGCCGTCGTCGACCTCCAGCCACTCGAGAATGCCGTTCATCACGGAACCGCCGATTCCGGCGGAAAACGTCCCTGACGCGGACTTGCCGTCGGCGTTCGGCGCGATATCAATGTTGATCTCGGTGAAATGGCGCAACACCCCGTAGAGGGCGTCATTCATGTCGAGCGCGCCCCGCCTTACGACGAGCCTCGAGAAGTTGCCCAGCTTGGCCTGCCGCACGATGCCGGCGATGCCCTCGGCGGCCGCCTCCAGGTTGTAGACCAGCCAGTCGTTGTCCGAGCGGATGCCGAGACTGGCGTCCGGCACCTGGCCCTTCACGTCGACGCCGCCTGAGGACAGATTCACCTCGGGAAACTGGTCCTCTCCCTCGATGACCCGCACGGTGCGCTCGCCACCCGGTCCGTCTACATATTCGAACTTGGCGAGCCGCGGCCCGAACAGATCCTGGTTCACTTGCAGATGCGGGCCGACGATGGTCACCGTTGCGCCGGGCTGCCCGACCAGCGCCCGAACCGGCGAGAAGCCAACCTCCAGCGCATCCATGCTGACGGTGCCGCCGGTCTTCACATCGGTATATGTCACCGGCTTGAACTGGATCACCGGCCAGACGAAGCCCTCGAGCGCCAGCGCCATGTCGCCAAGTTCGAGCTTGCTGCCGGCCGGCATCGAGCCGAGCACAAGGTTGCGCACCTGCGAACTGACGAAGGGCAACGGAATGGGGGTGACGATCAGGACGGCGTACATGACGACGAGCAAAATTACAGGCGCGGCGACTGCTGCCGCTGCGATCCTACCCAGGATGCGCCATGCCGAGCGCTTGCGGAGGGAGCCAGGGGCTGGTGTAGGTTTCACTGCTTTCCGACTTGAGGCCGCTCGCTTTGCCGCCCTATTCTAGAATCAAACCGAGCAGCGGTTCACTGCCAGATGATACCGGCTGCAATATGGCACTAACACCCATTGGATGCGCGGCTTTTCCGCCGTTTTCCCGCCCACCGAACCGGATGACATGACCTTACCCAGCCCCGGCAGCCCTGCCCCCGACTTCGAACTCGTCACCGACAGTTACGAGAAGTTCCGCCTGTCCGAGCATCTCGGACATCCCATCGTGTTGTACTTCTACCCGCAGGACGACACCGAAGGCTGCACGCTGGAGAACATCGAGTTCACCGACCAGATGCCCGAGTTCAAGCGCCTCGAGGCTATCGTCGTCGGCATCTCACCCGACAGCGTCGAGAAACACTGCTCGTTCCGCGACAAGTACAATCTCGGCGTGATCCTCGCCGCCGACCCCGACCGCAAGGCCATCGACGCCTACGGCATCTGGCAGCTGAAGAAGCTTTGGGGCGTTGAGTATATGGGGGTCAAACGGATCACCGTGCTGATCGACCAGGACGGCAAGGTCGCCGAAGTCTTCCACGCCACGCGCATCAAGGGGCACGCCGAGAAGGTTCTTGCCGCGACTCGAGTGCTGGTCGAGCGCAACGGCGCCGCCCCTACCAAACCGAAGCGCGCGAAGGCCTGACAGCCGCCCGCAACTGGGCTTTTCGCGTTTGTTAACCCTAACAGTTCATGATCGGGACCAGTGTAGTGGCGTCCCGGAGTTGCGGCGGTGCGTACGAAATCGAGTGGGGTTCGGCCGGTCTCCAAAGTGTTTGGTGCTCCCCCGAAGAAGGCAAAACGAGAGCCCGGGGCCGGCATCCGACCTGGCCTCTTCTACGCCGCCTTCGCCATCCTGTTCGGCACCAACGTCCTCACCCTCGTCGGTTTCTTGATGGCTCCTGACATTTCGGCCCTGCTCAGCGGACAGAGCGACGTGGTCGTCTCAGCCTACGAGGACCGCATCGCACAACTGCGCGTCGAGGTGGACCGGCTGCACTCACGCCAATTCGCCCAGGCCGGCGACATCAATCTCCAGCTCCAGGAACTCACCCAGCAGCAGGAAGTGCTGCTGGAACAGCACCAACTGGTGAAGCAGTTGGCCGAGAAGGCCGCCGAACTCGGCATCGAGACGGCTGCGGCGGCGCCGATCGACGACGATGAGGCGCCGGTCGCGGCAGCCGTCGTTCCGGTTGCCACGGGCGCCGGTGGTCTCGCTGAAGTCAGCGCTTCGATGACCCGGATGATGGACGACAGCCGGATGGCGTTGGCTGGCCTCTCGGAGTCGGCCACCGAATCGACCGACGCCATTCTCGACGAACTGGGCGGCCTCGGGATCAAACCGAGCATGCCAGAAGGTCTGACGGATGCGGTCGGCGGCCCCCTGCAGCCCGCGGTCGACAGCGCCGACTCGAGTGGCATTGTCGACGACGCCAACGACGTCTACCTGGCGCTGGCGCGCTTCAAGGCGGCGCGCAGCGCCATCGACCTTGCCCCAATCCACAAGCCGATGGGCTCGCTCAGCCGCATTAGTTCCAGCTTCGGCAACCGCAAGGACCCCTTCACCGGAGGCCGCGCCTTCCACGCCGGACTGGACTTTCCCGCACCCAAGGGCACCACGGTGCTGAGCGCCGGCTACGGCAAGGTTACCTTCGTCGGCGAGAAATCCGGCTACGGCAATCTCGTCGAGATCACTCACACCACCGGGCTGATCACCCGCTACGGCCACCTGAGCGCCTTCCTCGTCAAGGAGGGGCAGGTGGTCAATTCCGGCACACCGATCGCCAAGGTCGGCTCGACCGGCCGGTCGACCGGTCCGCACCTACATTTCGAGGTACGCCGCAAGGATGTGGCGGTGGACCCCGGCAAGTATCTGGCGGCGGGCAAGCGCCTCGCGCGGTTCCTCGGCGCCTAGCCGATTGCAACGCCGCAACGAGTTGAGCAAATCAGCCATGCATTCGCCCAAGACCAACTAGTTGCACTGGTTTTTCGTGGGGAGCGGGTTTAGGTTCCCGGCACAATGCTGATGACCTCAGACATTCCAACGATGCTGCGGCTGCACCGGGCGATGTTTCTCGCCCGTGAGATCGACCGCGTGGAACAAGACCTGGTCAAGCAGGGTCTTGCGCATTTCCATGTCTCCGGCGCCGGTCATGAGTCGACCGCGCTGATGGCCGACTATCTCGGCCAGCAGGATTGGCTCCACCTCCACTATCGCGACAAGGCACTGCTGCTGGCACGCGGCTTACCGCTGGTCGAGTTCTTCCGCAGCCTCCTCGCTACTGGTCAGTCGCACTCCGCCGGGCGCCAGATGAGCGCGCACTACTCCGCCCGCGAGCTGAACGTCGCCTCGATGGTCGGCCCCGTCGGCAACAACGCGCTACACGCCGTGGGCAATGCGCAGGCCGTCAAGTTCCACCCCGATTCCCCCGTGGTCATCTGCTGCGTCGGCGACGGCACCACCCAGCAGGGCGAGTTCCTCGAGGCGGTCGGCGAAGCCGTGCGAACCGAAGCACCAGTCGTCTTCGTCATCCAGAACAATAACTGGGCGATTTCGACCAGGACCACGGGCCAGACCTTCTTTGACCTGCCCAGCGGCCCGGCTGATAGCTTCTTCGGCCTGCCGATCCGCCGGGTCGACGGCGTCGATCTTGCAGCCACCCGCGCAGCCTTCGAGTCGGCAGTGACGCACACCCGCGCGACACGCGGCCCTACGCTGCTCCTGATGGAACTGGAGCGGCTGTCGGATCACACCAATGCCGACGACCAGGCGCTTTATCGCCCGGCCGACGATCTCAAGTCCGGCAAGAGTCGCGATCCGCTCGAAGCCATCCGCCAGTCGCTGCGCGAGTCGCAGATGGGCGACACCGCCCTGGTCCAGCTCGAGACCAGCCTCATCGCCGAAGTTGCGGCCGCCGTTGCCGAGGCCCGTGGCGATTCCGTGCCGCAGAGTGCCGGCGAGGCCAAGGCGCCCTACCCGGCGGAGTTCGCGCACGCCAAGGAATACCGCGGCGACGCCAAGGCGCCGGACCTCACCATGCGCGAGGCGATGAACCGCGTGCTGCGCGATCAGCTTGCCGCCAATCACGACGTGCACCTGCTCGGCCAGGACATCGAAGACCCCAAGGGCGACGTGTTCGGCGTCACCAAAGGGCTGTCGACCGCCTTCCCGGGCCGCGTCCGCAACGCGCCGCTCTCCGAATCGACGATCATCGGCACCTCGATTGGCCGCGCGCTGACGGGCCAGCGTCCGGTGGCGTTCATCCAGTTCGCCGATTTCCTGCCGCTTGGCTTCAACCAGATCATCTCCGAGCTCGGCTCGATGTACTGGCGCACCGATGGGGCCTGGCAGGCGCCGGTGATCCTGATGGTGAGCTGCGGCGGCTACAAGGCCGGCCTCGGGCCGTTCCATGCGCAGACGCTCGAATCGATCCTCGCCCATGTGCCCGGCATCGACGTGGTGATGCCGTCGAGCGCCGGCGACGCCGCCGGGCTGCTCAACGCCGCCTTCCAGAGCAAGCGCCCCACGGTCTTTCTCTACCCCAAGAGCGGGCTGAACCTGTCGGATCGCCGCACTTCCGACGACACCACCAAGCATTTCGTCGCCCCGGGCCGGGCCCGTTCCGTACGGCAGGGCAACGACCTGACGCTGGTCACCTGGGGCAACCCGTTGACCCAGTCGCTGCACGCCGCCGAGACGATGTCGGGTGCCGGCGCCGAACTCGACGTCATCGACCTGCGCTCGATCTCGCCGTGGGATCAGGACGCGGTCCTCCGCTCGGTCCGCCGCACCAAACGCCTGCTCGTCGTCCACGAGGACAACCGCACCGCCGGCTTCGGCGCCGAAGTCATGGCGACGGTGATGGAGTATGCCGGTATTCCTGTCAGCGCGAAGCGGGTGACGCGCGACGACATCCACGTGCCGTTCCAGTTCGAACGGCAGATCGACACGCTGCCATCCTACCGCCGCGTCATGGAAGCGGCCGCCGCACTGCTCGAATTCGATCTCGAATGGGAAGCGCCGAAGGCCGATGCCGGCCCGGCCGCGATCACCGCGATTGGCTCGGGGCCTGCCGACGACGAGGTCGAGGTTGTCGAACTGCTGGTGAAGCCGGGCGACATGATCAAGGTGGGCGACCTGGTCGCCGTAGTTGAGGCGACCAAAGCCGCCGTCGACGTGCAGGCCACCGTTACCGGGAAAGTGCTGTCCATCCCGGTGGAGCCGAAGCAGAAAATCCCGGTCGGCGCGCCACTGATGTTTGTTGAAGCCGATGCCAGTGTGGCGCGGCAGCAGACGACCGTCACTGCCGAGCGCATCGACAAGGCCATCCTGAGACGTCGCGCCGCTCCGCAGGCCGCTCCAACGATCGTCGGTCGAGCTGATATCCTGGTTGGGGTCGCCGGCATTGCCGGCATCACCGGGGGGCGCAAGGTCCACAACTCGGACCTCAAGGGCAACTGGCAGACCCGTGATGCGGGCGACATCGTCAAACTCACCGGCATCGAGAGTCGGCGCTGGGTGCAGCCGGGCGAGACGGTGTTCTCGCTTGCCGTGTCGGCGACGCAGAAGCTGCTCGACGAGCAGCACCTCGAAATCGGCGACATCGACCTGGTGATCGCGGCCACCGGCACGCCGGACGTCATCACCCCGTCCCTCGCCTGTCGTGTGGCAGATGCGGTCAGCACGGTGGGCCGCGTCAGCTTGCCGGCCTACGACATCAACGCGGCCTGCTCGGGTTATCTCTACGCCCTGGCCCAAGCGCGCGACTACGTGACCAACAACCCGGATGCCCGGGTGCTCGTCATCACCTCGGAAGTGCTCTCGCCCTTACTCGATCAGAACGATTTCAACACGGCCGTGCTGTTCGCCGATGCCGCAACCGCTTCGCTGGTACAGGGTCCGGGCCACGATCAGCCGACCCTGTTCACGTTCGCCCAACCCACCATCGCTGGCGCCCCGGAATCCGGTGAGTTGCTGAGCGTGCCGCGGGCTGGCGAGGGCTACATCAAGATGAACGGCCGCGAGGTCTTCGCCGATGCCGTCCGCGCCATGACGGCGACCCTGACCTCGGCCTGCGCCGCCGAGGGCATCACCATGGACGACATCGACCTGATGGTGCCGCATCAGGCCAACCAGCGCATCATCGACGCCATCGCGCGGCGCTCGGGCCGCCCGGCGCATTCGATCATCCGCAACCTCGGCAACACCAGTTCGTCGACCATCCCGCTGGCGCTGATGGACGCGCTGCCCACGACCAAGCCGGGCGACCGCCTCGGGCTCGTCGCCTTCGGCGGCGGCATTACTTACGCGGCGGCAATTGCGACGGTGGAGACACCGCGCTAGGCGACGGTCGAGACACCGCGCTAGCCGTCGGCGAGAGCCCCTGTAGCAGACCCACGAGGTCGGCCTGCCGGTGCATCCCGGTCTTGCCGAACACCGCCTGCACCTGGTTGCGCACCGTCGCGGCGCTGGCGCCAGTTGTCGTGGCGATCTGGCCGATAGTCATGCCGCTGCCGAGCGCCCGGGCGATCTTGGCCTCCGCCGGCGTCAGGTCGAACAATCCCTGGATCACCGCGGCGTCTGGTAGGTCGCGCAGCGTTACTGGCGTCATCAGCAGCACCGCCGCCGCCCCTGTGAACACTTCGCGCGCCGATGCGCGAATGGGCAGGATGTGCGCTACCATGGCCGGTGCGCCTTTTTCAGCGGGGATCGGTATCGAGCGCGCTGGCCCCTCATGGAGACCCGCCTCGGCCGCCTCCAATGCAGCGGTCAACATCAGGTCCGCTCGCGCGCTGGCGAACCCCAACCGGGTCGGCCGCGATTGCACAACACCGGGGGTCAATGCCTCCAACAGTCCGTTAGTGGCGATCGCCGCGCCACGGGGCCCGAGCACCGCCGCGGGGATGCCGACCATTTCGAGCGCCGCCACCGCGCCCTGCGCGCGCTCGAAGGCGATGCGCGCCGACATCAGCGCCGCACGGGCCAGATGCGGCCGCAGCAAGTCCAGCCGCGCCACGACTTCGCGCTCTACCGGCCCATCCTCGAGTCGCCGCTCGCCGTGGAAGATCAGCAGGTCGCCGGTGGGGACCCTGATTCCCGTCGCCACGCCCCAGCCGAAGCCGCGCGGCACGAAATACTCCTGGCGGATCGGATCGGCTTCCCATTCCTCGCGCGTGAACACATCGAGGTCGGTGACAAAACCCTGGTGGTCGTAAGCGAGGAGGCGCGCGGTCCGGTCGTCGCGGCCGGGATAGCCGGCATCGAAATAGCCCTTCGACATGTCGTGTAGACCCGGAGAAGCAGTCCAGTGCACAGCCTCCTCCCGCACCGCAAACAGCAGTGCACCGCTGACCTTGCCTAACTTGCCGAGTTGTTCCAACACGCTTGGCCACAACTCGGGTACCGCTCCGGCCTCGTAGATCCTGTCGACTAGGTCGTCCTCCATCGTCGCTCCCACCCGAGTCTGCGGCACCACCCTTGCACCAGCATAGCCCCACACGCACGTACTAGTTCAAATGCATCATGCGCGCGCTACACGTTACCGGTAACAGTTTACGTGCGCCAAGGTGGCCCTGGGCGCTTCATTTTGACGTTCGGGTCTAATGACGGTTGATTGGCCGGTGACGCAAGTCGCCGGCCAATCTCGTTAGTCGGCGTCGGCTACTTTGTCGGCGTAGCCGGTGACACGCGCCGCCAGCGAAGCTTCCATGAAGTCGTCCAGATCGCCATCGAGCACCGCTGAAGTGTTCGAGGTTTCGTGGCCAGTCCGCAGATCCTTGACCATCTGGTAGGGCTGCAGCACGTAGCTGCGGATCTGGTGACCCCAACCGACATCGGTCTTGGCCGCCGATTCCGCGTTTGACGCCTCTTCGCGCTTCTGCAACTCGATCTCGTAGAGCCGCGCTTTCAGCATCCCCATCGCCGTCGCACGGTTCTTGTGCTGGCTGCGCTCCTGCTGGCAGGCGACGACCACGCCGCTCGGAACGTGGGTGATGCGGATCGCCGAGTCGGTGGTGTTGACGTGCTGGCCGCCGGCACCCGACGAGCGATAGGTATCGACCTTCAGATCGGATTCGTTGATCTCGATGTTGATGGTCTCGTCGACCACCGGGTAGACCCAGGCACTCGAAAAGCTGGTGTGGCGGCGGGCCGCGCTGTCATAGGGCGAGATGCGGACGAGGCGGTGGACACCCGATTCCGTTTTCAGCCAGCCATAGGCGTTGTGGCCGGTGATCTTGATGGTGGCGGACTTGATGCCGGCTTCTTCGCCGTCATGCATTTCCATCACTTCGATCTTGAACTTCCGCCGTTCGGCCCAGCGCGTGTACATGCGGAGGAGGATGTTGGCCCAATCCTGGCTCTCGGTACCACCGGCGCCGGAATGGATTTCGAGGTAAGCGTCGTTGCTGTCGGCTTCGCCCGAGAGCAGCGTTTCGACCTGGGCGGAACGGGCTTCCTTCAGGGTTTCCTGCAGGGCCTGTTCGGCTTCCTTGACGATGCCGGCGTCGCCTTCCGCTTCGCCCATCTCGATGAGTTCGGAATTGTCGCGGATGGCCGCCTCGAAGGCTTTGACGAACTTGACCTGCACGTCGAGCTCGTCGCGCTTCTGCATGATCGGCCGCGCCTTCTCAGGGTCGGCCCAGAAGTCGGGGTGCTCGGTGCGGGCGGTTAGGTCGTCTAGGCGGGCTTGTGCTGTATCCCAGTCAAAGATGCCTCCTCAGCAGGCTTATGACCTGCTCGATTTCGGCGATGACCTTGGTAATTTCGGCGCGCATAGCTGTCCTCAAATCCGTTGCCGCTCATGTAGTTGAGACTAAGGGCGGGATCAACCCGTTCTTCCCCGCGTCACCCGCCCATGCTACGGCAGCGACCTGAGTAGCGAGGGGCCGGCCGTGAGTGAACGCATCGAAGGGGTAAGCTTCGTATCGAGCGGCACGCCGGAGGCGGACCGTGCAGCCCAGCTCTTGCGCGAACGCTACGGCGACAGCGGCTTCGACGATGCCACACAGGTCGTGGCCCTGGGCGGCGACGGCCTGATGCTGCAGACGCTGCACCGCAAGATGGGCAAGGGTGTGCCGGTCTACGGCATGAACTTTGGCTCCGTCGGCTTCCTGATGAACGAGTTCTCGTCGGACGCCCTGCCTGCTCGGCTGGCTGCGGCGAGGCCGACCCACATCTATCCGCTCGAAATGAACGCCCGCCTCGCCGATGGCTCCGAGCACAAGGCGCTGGCCCTCAACGAAGTATCGCTGTTCCGCATGACCTATCAGGCCGTGAAGGTTGAAATCCTCGTCGATGGCCAGCCGCGGCTGGAAGAGCTGATTTGCGACGGCGTGCTGCTGGCCACTCCAGCCGGCTCGACCGCATACAATCTCTCCGCCCACGGCCCGATCCTGCCGATCGACTCGTCGCTGTTGGCGCTGACACCAATCTCGCCGTTCCGCCCCCGGCGCTGGCGCGGCGCCATCCTCAACAACCGCGCGGTGGTGACGTTCCGAACGCGCGAGGCCGACAAGCGACCGGTAAGCGCCGTCGCCGACAATGTCGAGTTCCAGCGTGTCATCGAGGTCACGGTGCGCGAGAACCGCAACCAGCGAGTGACGTTGTTGTTCGATCCCGGCACCGGGCTCGACGAGCGGGTGCTGAGCGAGCAGTTCCGCTACTAGGCCGCCGGCAGCGCCAGCCGCTCCTCGGCCTCAAGCTGCGGCACAGCCATCTCGGCCTGCGTCATCCCGGCGAATGCCGACATCACGCCGCGCGCCGCACGGCGAGCGAGAATGACGTTCTGCTCGCTGAGATAGGCGAAGGCTTCCTCGAGCTCGGGTGGGATCACCCCGTCATGCTCGACGATCAGTTCCTCGGTCAGCGCGGTCACCACAAAATGCCTGGCCGCCAGATCGTCGGCGAGGTCCGCAGCGCGGGCGTGGAAGATCAGCCGAGCCAGCATGTTACGCACCGCTTCACCGAGCCCGCAGCGCGAGAACAGTGCGTTGAGCGCGGCGCGGCTGCCGTGTTCGAGCAGCGTGAACACCTTCTGGCGCGGCGTCTCAGACAATTGCGCGACGCAATCGGCGAAGAACAGCACATGGCCTTGCACGATGGCGTGCAGCATGACACGCGTGGAGAGCGCTTCGGTCTCCACCAGTTCGGCTGCATAGGGCGCCCTGCCCGCCGCTGCTTCCTGCTCGCCGATGGCGGTGAGCGCCGTGTCGGTCGCATCGCGCAACAACCGGTCGAGCCGGTGTGGCGCCACCGCACCGCTGATGATTCTCGCCCCCCGCAGGGCCGCGGCTACAGCCTGCACCAGCACCAATCGGGCATCGGCCGGGAGGTCGTCACGCGCCAACAGCAGGCCACGCAGCTCGGCGTCGTCCGCGCCGTCACGATCGGCGGTCTGCCGCAGCATGGCGGCGGAGAATGGCACGTCGGGCCGGTCGAGCAACTTCACCAGCAGCGGACGTCCACCCTTCGCCACCAATGCCTCGGCAACGCGCTGGCTCAGCCGCTCGCGCGTCGCGGTCGCCATCAGCATAGCTTCGTCGGCGCCGCGAATGAGCGCCATCAAATCGGCATCGACCAGCGCCGGCGAGTACTGCACCACGGCACGGGAGATCACCGGGCTATCCTGTAGCAGCGCCAGCAGAATCGGCCGCGGCGCCTCCACGGCATGCAGCAGCCCGTAGGCCAACGCGCCGCGCACGCGGACCGAGGGGTCATCGAGGAAGCCGATCAGCGCCGCATACAGTGCGGCATGCTCGTCGGCCGGGCCATAGTGGTTCAGATAGGCCATGGCAGCGAGGTGGGCCGCCTGCCCCCGCTCCTCGCTGTCGCGCGATTGGCTCAGCGCGACGAAATCCTGGTACGCAACCATCAAGCTCTCCGATAGGCGCCGAAAAAGACGCTATCGGGGAAGGCTTAAGGAACGGTTCACCATAATTTCGGTGGCTTCGGCAGCGTGCCATCCTGGCCATAAAGCTGGGTGAACAGCGCACTCCCCTGAGCTTCCGTCACTGGGCTCATCAGCGTGCGGCTCTGAACCTCGCCTTCGCTTGAGAACAGCGCGGTGAAGGACATGTCGTCCGGCGAGAAACGTGACGGCACTGGCGCTGCATCCCATTTGGCCGCGGGGGCCGACGGGTCCACGGCCAGTTGTTGCACCGTGAAGCGCGGATCGACGGTGCCATCGTGCTTGGCCACCAGCGCGCGATACACCTCGCGAATCGTCCGTGCCTCGCCGCCTTCGTAAAAGATTGCCCGGTTGGCCTGGGCTTGCTTGGGAAACAGCTTGGCCGCGATCTGATCCGGATCCTTGAGACCGGCGTTGAACAGCTTCTCCGCCCCCTGCGCCCCAAGGAAGTGCGCGATGTAGAGTTCGCCCGGGCTCGGCATGCGACCGAACTTCTCGAACAGGTAGGCGCCATTGCTGCGCGTAAACGCCGCCGCCATGTCGGAGGCGATCTGAGGATCCTCACGCAGTTTCAGAACTTCCTGCCGGAGCCCCTTGTCAGCGATGTAGTAATCGCCGTCCGAGTCGACCTTGATGGCGTCGGCATACTGCCCATAGCCAAGCCGTGGCCCTTCCTCCTTCATCACCTGCAACCAGGTGCTGTCGAGGAACTGAAACAGTCCGGTAGCGCTCGAGGTCTGCGCCTTGGCCTCAGGGTTGAGGCTGCTTTCGCGGATCGCCGTCTGCAGCAGGTAGTCGAAGTCGACATCGCTCTTCGCCCCTGCCGTGTCCATGGCATAGGCGAGTGGTTGCGGCACCGATATCGGCTTCACGCCCATCGACTCGAAGGGTCCGTTGCTAACGTTCGATTAACCAATCGCCTCCAACTGGTTAATGAATGGTTAGCCCTGCCACCTGCTCACCACTTCGTCGAGGTTCGGCCGGTCGCGATCCTCGATCGCCGTGGTCGGGGTTCCGATGTGGACGAAGCCGACGAACCGCTCGCCGCCGCGAGCGCCGAGCATGGTCTGCGCTTCGGGATCGAACCCGTACCAGCGGTTGGTCCAACTGGCCGCAAAGCCCATGGCGAACGCCGCGTGTGAGAGGTTGAAGCAGACATTGCCGGCTGACAGCAGCTGCTCCATCTCGGGCGCCTTGGGATTCGGCTTGGGCGACAGCAGCACGCCGACGGTCAGCGGAGCAGGCAGGAACTGCCGCCGCTCGATGTCGAGCCCGGCCTCGTCGAGTTCCGGGCGCTTGCGCCTCGCGATCTCGGCCAGCTTCTCGCCAGCCCGCACACGATCGTCACCCTCGATGAGAATCAGCCGCCATGGCACGAACTTGCCGTGGTCGGGCACGCGCGTCCCGATGGTGAGGATTTCCTGCAGTTCCTCTGGGGTCGGACCCGGGTCTCTGAGGAAGCCGATGCCGACCGAGCGGCGGGTCTTGAGATAGTCGCGCAATGCGGCGTTGATGGGCATGGTCTGGTCCTTGCGAGCGTCCGGTCCTTATGACACAGCTTTTCCCCAATCCAAGCGTAGGCACGCGAGGCATTTGAAGCGATGCGCCGCAATGGCGCGGGTTGCGGGGACTTAGGGTGAAGCTCAGGTACTGGATCGGCATTCTCGGGATCGCGGCCCTGCTCGCGCCGATGCTGGCGATGGCCGAAGACCCGCCGGTGCCCCTTCCCCGTCGCGCCGACCGCATGCCACAAGGCGTGGAGCAACTGACCGAGACGCCTGCTCCTGCAGGTGTAGCCAGCGCCGACGCTGCCTCCGACCTGGCCGCCGCGGATGCAAGCCCGGCGGTAGCTGCGACTGCAGCCGTCGCGGCGGTCAACACCACACCGCAGCCGGTGACGCTGATGGCCAAGATCACCGACGACGGTACTACACTGCCCGACGGCGTCACCTGGCGCGTCTTCGAAACCCGCACCGACTCTGCGGGCGACCTGGTGCTGGCGCAGAAATCCGACGATGCCACGGCGCATCTCGAACTACCGCCGGGCAGCTATGTGGTGCATGTCGCCTATGGCCGTGCCCAGACCACCGACACCCTGACCGTGGCCGAGGGCGACAACTCGAAGTCGTTAGTCCTCGATGCCGGCGCCATGCGGCTCAATGCGGCGGTCACGGGCGACGTCGCGATCCCGATTAACCTGCTCCGCTTCGATATCTATACCAGCGGCACCACCGACGCGGACCGGACGCTGGTCGCGCAGAACCTCAGCCCCAACGACATCGTCACGCTCAACGCCGGCACCTACCACATCGTCTCGTATTTCGGTGACGTGAATGCCGTGGTGCGCGCCGACCTGCGGGTCGAGCCGGGCCAGATGACCGACGCGACCCTCTATCACCGCGCCGCCCAGGTCTCGTTCAAGTTGGTCAGCGAGGCCGGCGGTGAGGCCATCGCCGATATCGACTGGACGGTGAAGACCACCGACGGCCAGACCGTATTCACCAATATCGGCGCCTTCCCCTCAACCGTTCTCGGCGAGGGCGACTACCTGGTCTTGGCCAAGCGCGGCGACCAAGTCTACAACCGCGAGTTCCAGGTACAGCCGGGCGTCGCCAAGGAAATCGAGGTCCTGACGGCGGTTTACTGACCGGCTTCGGGCGTCTCTTCAAAACCCAGAAAATTGCATGGGCCGTGTCGATCTCACGCCCGCTCGCTCGTTGTGTCATTGAAGCAGGATGAAATCGCGCCATCGCGGAGCGATCCCTGCCCCGACAGAGGAGACCGAGATGCGTTTCATGATCATCGTCAAAGCCAACGCCGCGAGCGAAGCCGGTATCATGCCGTCGCCCGAGATGTTCGAGGCGATGGGCAGGTTCAACGAGGAACTGATCAACGCCGGCGTGCTGCTGGCGGCCGAGGGTCTCCATCCCTCGAACAAGGGTGCGCGGGTCACTTCCGAAGGTGGCAAGCTCGTGGTGAAAGGTGGGCCGTTCGCCGAGGCCGAGGAACTGGTCGCCGGCTTCTGGGTCATCAGCGCCAAGTCTCAGGACGAGGCACTCGAGTGGGTCATGCGCATTCCGTTCGAGGACGGCGAGACCATCGAGCTGCGCCGCGTCTTCGAAGCCGCCGACTTCGCCGAGGTCGTGCCCGAGGATGCGATCGCCAAGGAGCAGGCCTGGCGTGACGCCACGCAGAAGCCGCTGACCAACTGAGCTACGAAGAGGACGAACACATGCGCTTCATGGTCATCCGCAAGGCGGACGCCGAGACCGAGGCCGGGGTGATGCCCGGCTCCGACCTGATCGCCGACATGACCCGCTTCCACGAGGAGGCGACTAAGGCCGGCATCGTGGTCGCCGGCTCCGGACTGATGCCGAGTTCCCGAGGCGCCAAGGTGAAGTTCAGGAACGGCAAGCCGACCGTCATCGATGGTCCCTTCGCCGAGGCGAAGGAACTGATCGCCGGCTACACCCTGATCGAGGTCCCGTCACGCGAGGCGGCGATCGAGTGGGTCAAGACCTGGCCGACCCTCGACGGGCACGGCAACGTCGAGATCGAAATCCGCCAGCTCTACACTGACGAGGATTTCGGCGAGGCCTATACCGAGGCCATGGCAAGCAAGGACGCCGCGGGGCGCCCTCTCGGCACACCGGGATGAGCACCTTGCCGCGGCGGATCGGATTTGGTCTGATCCGCCGTCATGACCGAGAAAGAGACCCATCGCGCCATCGAGGCGGTGTTCCGCATCGAGCAGGCAAGGCTGATCGCCGGGCTAACCCGAATCGTGCGCGACATCGGGCTGGCGGAAGAGCTGGCGCAGGACGCGCTGATCGTTGCGCTCAACCACTGGCCGGACAGCGGCGTGCCGCGCAATCCCGGTGCATGGCTGATGCAAACCGCTAAGCGCCGCGCCATCGACTATTTCCGGCGCAACAAGATGGCTGCCCGCAAGCTCGACGAGCTCGGCTACGATCTTCGCGAGGAAGAATCCACCGCGCCCGACCTCGACACGCCGCTCGATGACGATGTCGGCGATGACCTGCTGAAGCTGATCTTCACTTCCTGCCACCCGGTGCTGTCGCCCGAAGCGCGCGTCGCGCTGACGCTGCGCCTGCTCGGGGGGCTCACCACCGACGAGATCGCCCGCGCTTTCCTCGCCCCTGAGCCGACCATCGCCCAGCGCATCGTCCGCGCCAAGAAGAGTCTTGCCGAGGCCGGCCTGCCATTCGAGGTGCCTCGCGGCGAGGATCGCGATGAGCGGCTCGGGTCGGTGCTCGAGGTGCTCTACCTGATCTTCAACGAAGGCTATTCGGCCACAGCCGGCGACGACTGGACCCGGCCGCAGCTCTGCGACGAGGCCATGCGCCTGGGCCGTGTCCTTGCCGGCCTCGCGCCGGACGAGCCGGAAGTGCACGGCCTTGTCGCGCTGATGGAAATTCAGGCCTCCCGCCTGCGCGCCCGCATCGGCCCCAATGGCGAGCCGGTGCTGCTGCTCGAGCAGAACCGGGCGCTTTGGGACCAGATGCTGATCCGCCGCGGCCTTGCGGCGCTCGAG
>JBKJMF010000385.1:0-8001 GCA_046596525.1 Devosia sp.
GTGCAAACGGATAAATCGCAGGAGGCGGAGATGGCGGGTTTGCCGTTCCGCTCCGGCGCTACGGTGATTTTCGGCAGCAAGGGCGAGGTCCGGTACATCGCCAGCAAACCGTCAAACTCCGCGCAACTCCCCGCCGAACTGCAGCGGGACGTCGCGGCACGGAGGAAGGCGACGCTCGGCTTCATCGAGGAACTCGACGACCGCGATCCGCGCATGGCCTACGCCGGCCCGAAGTACCTGAAGGACCGCATGACCCTGCGCGCGCGCTTCCGCGCCCTCCATGACGAGGCCTGACATGGCGAACCCCATCCGCATCCGCATGTACAATGTCGGCTTCGGCGACTGCTTCCTCATTTTCCTGCCTACGACGGCAGGGGAAAAGAAGATCCTGATCGACTGCGGTTCGATCAAGAAGAAGAAGCACTCGATCGCGCAGATCACCGAGCAGGTGATCAAGGACGTAACCGACGCCGACGGTGTGCCGCGCGTCGATGTTTTCGTGCTTTCGCACCGCCACGACGATCACCTGTCGGCCTTCACCCGGGAGGAATGGTCCAACCTCGAGGCCGGCGAGGTCTGGATGCCGTGGATCGAGTCTCCCAGCGATCCGCATGCCAAACGCATCCGGCACGAACAGACGCTGGCGGCGCAGTCGCTGCAGCGCGCGGTCACAGCCCTGGGCCTCAGCGAGGCGGTCAGCAGCATCGCCGCCAACGCCCTCGATGGCGCTTCGGCGCTCGAGATCGTCCATGGCGGCTTCGCCAAGCAGGTCACGCCACGCTACCTGCCGACCGGAACGGGCCGGGTCGAACGGGTGGAGACACCCCTGCTCCCCGGCATCGAGATCTTCGCGCTCGGACCGCCCCGCGACGACGATGCGCTCAACAGTGCCGACCCGCCGCCCGAGCAGACGCTGCTCACCGGCTTTTCCGCCGCGTCGGACGGCGGCCCGCCGAAGAAGTTCTCACCCTTTGGCGCCGACTGGATCGTCGAAAATCCACCGTTCGAAGATTTGGTTTCCGACACCGCCGAGGTCGATGAAGCCGCCTCGATGATCAGCATGTACGACCTGGCGGCCGCCAAGCTCGACGCCGACATCAACAACACGAGCCTGATCCTCGTCTTCCGCGTCGGCACCGAGTACCTGCTCTTCCCCGGCGACGCGCAGTGGGGGCCATGGGAATTGGCTCTCAAGGACGACGATGCCAAGGCGCTGCTGGAAAAGGTGACGTTCCTGAAGGTCAGCCACCACTCGAGCCACAACGGCTCACCGGCATCGCTGATGCGCAGTGTTCTGGGCACCCGGAATGTCCACGCGGGCAAGGTTCACGCGATGATCTCGGTGACCCCTCGCGGCGGCTGGGAGGGCATCCCCTACGATCCGATCCTGACCTTGCTCGACGACAAGCAATTCCCGTACGCGATCAGCGACAACTTCCAGCCACAGCCAGGCTTCACCCGTAACGAGGATTTCTGGTTCGAGCTCAGTATCCCGGCCGCCTAAGCCTCAGGTGGTGAAGCGCACTGCCCCGATATGCGGCAGGTTGCGGTTGCGCTGCGCGTAGTCGATCCCGTAGCCGACGACGAACTTGTCGGGGATCTCGAAACCGATCCAGCGCGCCTTCACGTTGGTCTCGCGCCGCGACGGCTTGTCGAGCAGTGCGCAGACTTCGATGCGTTTGGGGTGGCGCGTGCCGAGGATTTCGAGCACATGCTTCAGTGTGTAGCCGGTGTCGACAATGTCCTCGACCAGCAACACGTCGCGGCCTTCGATCTCGCCGCGCAGGTCCTTGAGGATGCGCACTTCGCGGCTCGACTCGGTGGAATTGCCGTAGCTCGACACCTCGAGGAAATCGACCTCCACCGGCAGGTCGAGCTCGCGCACCAGGTCCGCGATGAAGATGAACGAGCCACGCAGCAGTCCGACCACCACCAGCTTCTCGGTGCCCGCGTAGTGCTCCGAGATTTCCTTCGCGAGTGCCTCCACCCGCGCCGCGATCGCCTTGGCCGAGATCATCTCGTCGATCACGTAGTTCTTCGCCGTCATGCCTACTTCACTGCCCCTTGGGTGAGTCCGCGGACAAAATACTTGCCGCCGATCAGATACACCAGCAGCGGCGGGATGATCGCCATCATCACGGTGGCGGCCGAACCGCCTGCGCGGACACCCATGATCGCCACAGTGATCGGCTGCTGGCTGCCTGACGTGAACACCATGCCATAGAGGTACTCGTTCCAGATCTGGGTGAACTGCCAGATCACCGTCACCGCGATGATCGGCCCGGAGAGAGGCAAAATCACCCGGATGAAGATGCGCCAAAACCCGGCACCATCCACCTGCGCCGCCTTCACGATCTCTGTCGGCACGCCTGCATAGAAGTTGCGGAAGAACAGCGTCGCGAACGAGATGCCCATCACCGTGTGGATCAGCAGCAGGCCGAGCACATTGTTCTGCAGCCCGAGTTGGCCGATGATCCAGGCCCAGGGCAGCAGCGCGATCTGGCTGGGCAGGAAGATGCCGAGGAAGATCATCACGAACACGAACTCCGAGCCGGGGAATTTCCACTTGCTCAGCACGTAGCCGTTCAGCGCCCCGATGATCGCGGTGGCGATCGTCGCCGGCACGGTGATGATCAGCGAGTTGAGGAAGTTTGGTCCAAGGCCCCGGCACATCCCGCTGACGCAGGCATCGTTCCAGGCGCGGAGGTAATTGTCGAAAGAGAAGCTCTCCGGAATGGCGATGATGCCGTTCCGGAACACTTCCTCCCCGTCGCGGAAAGAATTGAAGAACACCAGCAGCGCCGGCACCGCGTAGACGAGCGCGAACAGCGTCAGCACTGCGTAGATGAGAACGCGTGACAGCGCCCACCGGCGACGGGCCGCTACCCCGTCGCGGTCGGCGTAGTCGAGCGTAAGGGTGGTCACGGCAGCGTCTCGTCGAGCCAGGCGATCTGCCGCCGCTCCTGCCAGGTGCCGCCGCCCTCGTGGTTGTTAAAGGTGTAGCTTTCGATGGTCTTGGGGCCGGCCCAGGCGTTGTAGGCGCCGTAGACCGTGGAGGGCGGGCAGACGTCGTCCATCAGCGCCACCGAGAACAGAGCGGCTGCCTTGGAGCGGGCCGCGAAGTGCACACCGTCGAAATAGTTGACGGTGCGGTAGGCCATCTGGGCCTTCTCGCGATGCGTAGCGAGGTAGCGCACGATTTCGCCATAGGGGTCGCGGCTGGTGAGGCCAACGGCGCGCGGGAAATCGCAGAGGAACGGCACGTCCGGCATCGCGGCCTTGACGCGGAGCTCGAGCCCAGCAACGGCGATGGAGATGCCGCCACCCTGGCTGCCGCCGACCACCGCGAGCTTGCTCGGATCGGTCTCGGCTCGGCCGAGCACGGTCTCCACCGCCCGCACCCCGTCGGTGTAGACACGGCGGTAGTAATAGTCCTTGGGGTCGTTGATGCCGCGGGTCATGAACCCGGGGTGCGCCGGGAACGAGCCGACGGGATCGGGTGTATCGCCGCGCGACCAGCTACTGCCCTGCCCGCGCGTATCCATCACCAGCACCGCACGCCCGGTCGCCGGCCACAACAGGTGCTCCTGCGGCACGCCGCGGCCGCCGCCATAGCCAATGAACTTCACCACCGTGCCGCGCGGCGCAACGCCCGCCGGCTTGATGTACCAGCCGCGCACCTTGTCACCGCCGAAGCCGGCGAAGGTGACGTCGAACACGTCGAACAGCTTCAGCCCGGTATCGACCGGCTCGAACGCCGCTTCGAGCGGCTTGGCGCGCGACTGGCTAAGCGTATCCGCCCAAAAACTGTCGAAATCGGCGGGAGCGACGGCGCTCGAGCGGTAGCTGTCGAGCTTGTCCTGCGGCAGGTCGAAAAAGGGCATGATCTCTATGTGGTCCGGTTGGCGGGCAATGATTGACTGGAATGGTAGCCGAAGAAAAGCGCTACGAAGGGCGGGGGCGTGAGCTCCCTCGAACCACCAGCCGTGGCGTGACGACGAAGTGCTCGCCCTGCAGCCGGCCATCGATCCGCTCGATCAGCAGCCGAGCTGCCTGCAGCCCGAGCACCTGGCCGGATTGATCGACGCTGGTCAGGCTGTTCTGCGCAAGGTCGCAGTAGATGGTGTTGTCGTAGCCGACGATGGCGAGATCGCCCGGTACCGAGAGACCGAGATCCTTGGCGACGCTGAGCGCGTGCAGCCCCACCATGTCGGTCCAGCAAAACAGCGCCTCGGGCCGGTGCCGTGACTCAAGCAGGTGCCGCAGTACCGTCTGCGTTTCTCGCGCTGTCTGATCGGCGGGGACGATGTTGATATGCTGGGCAAGCCCGCATTCCTTCATTGCCTCGCGATAGCCGCGCTCGCGCTGCACCGTTACGACGACATTCTTGGGCTGGATCGCCAGCGTCACCATGGTGATGCGGCGATAGCCATTGGCGGCGAGATGGCGCACGACCTGGGCAGCGCCGGCGATGTCGTCGTTGTTGGCCGTGTCGATGGCTGTGGACCGCGGCTCATGATAGCCGACGATCGCCGTTGGGATGCGCGCGGCGACGGACGCTACGGTCTCGGGCGGCATGCGCGGGCCGATCATGATCAGGCCGTCCATCTGCCGGTCGATCATCGAGTCGATCAGCGACATTTCGATCGGCTGTGTCGATTGGCTTACGCCCAGCATGGTTTGGTACTGCGTGCGTTCCAGCGCCTCGTTCACCCCGGCGAGGATGTCGGCAAAGAACGGATTACGCATGTCCGGCAGCAGCACCCCTAGCGTATAGGTGCGCCCGCGCATCGCCCGCGCCCCGGCATGAGGCCGGTAGTTCAGCTTCTCCATCGAAGCCTGCACCCTGGCGCGCAGCGCGTCGCTAACCCCGTAGGCGTCGCGCAGCACTTTCGAGACGGCGGCGACCGACACCCCGGCGTCGGCGGCAACCGTCTTGATCGTCACGCGACCGGTTTTCGTGCTTGGCGCCACCAGTTCCCCCCGAACCGCACCCTTCTAGCAACCCGCTTTCCACAACACAACGTGAGCGATTTTGGCGGTTCTTGAGGCCATTTGGTGGTTCGTGCTTCGATTTGGTTGTTCCTGCGCGAAACCTGCTTGATATCGTCGTGTAGAACGGTATACGTAGAACGTCACACGTTGACCGGCAGCCATGGGCGCCGGACGGGCCGCAACAGGCCTTTGGGAGGATGCAAAAGTGAACGAAGCGATGCTCGCCAGAGCAGGCGTTGCCGTGCCGAACCGCAGCGCGCAATGGGCCGCCCAGATGATCAAGCCGCTGAGCGACAAGGGCGTCGGCACACAGTCCTCCTTCCTCCGCAAGACCTTCAACCTCTCCTCCCGTGGCGGGGCCGGGACACTTCGGATCAGTGCTCTCGGCCTCTACCGGGCGTTCATTAACGGTCAGCGCGTCGGCAACGACGTCCTGACCCCCGGCTGGACCAGCTATTGGGACCGCCTCAGCTACCAGACCTACGACGTCAGCAGCCTGCTCAAGGATGGCGACAACACCATCGACATCTGGCTGGGCGACGGCTGGTACCGCTCGCGGATGATGTGGCCGCGCAACCAGATCCTGAACACCTGGGGCGACGAGGTCGGCGCAATCGCCGAACTGCAAGACGCCAACGGCGATGTCATCGTCGCCACCGACGGCACCTGGCAAAGCGGCCTCGCACCGGTGCTCAAGTCGGGCATCTACTACGGCGAAAACTATGATGCCCGCGCCCAGGACGCGCCCGTGAGCAGTGGCACCAGCGTGCTCGAGGCCTTCGACAAGTCGACGCTACTGCCTGCCGAAACCCAAGGCGTGCACGAGCTGCCGGCCCTGCCCGTTGTCAAATCATTCGCTGATGCAGAGGGCCGAACGGTCTACGACTTCGGCCAGAACGCCGGTGGCTACGTCGCCTTCACCGTACAAGGCGAGGCCGGCGCCAAGGTCACCATCGAGCATGCCGAGATCGTCAACCACCTCGGCGATTTCGATCGCGAGAGCATGCGGTCGGCCGAAGCCCGCGTCGAATACGTCCTCAAAGGCGGCGGGCCGGAAAGCTACCGTCCGACCTTCACGTTCTTCGGCTTCCGCTTTGCCCGCGTCGCCATCGAGGGCAAGGCGACGATCACCGCCATCGAGATGATCCCGATCAGTTCGGCGATCACCCGCACGGCGAACTTCAACTCGGCCAATGCCCTGGTCAACCGGCTGGTCGAGAACACCGTCTGGTCCCAGCGGTCCAACTTCATCGACGTGCCCACCGACTGCCCGCAGCGCGACGAGCGCCTCGGCTGGAGCGGTGACGCGCAGGTCTTCGCGCCCACCGCCTGCTACCTGCACGAGAGCCACGGCATACTGACCAAGTATGTGCGCGACCTCATTGCCGACCAGCGCCCCGATGGCGCCATCCCGCATGTGGTGCCGGACCCGACCCGCAACCACGAAGACCTGTTGCCCGGCTTCTACGGCTCGACCGGCTGGGGCGATGCGATCTGCATCATCCCGTGGACGCTCTACACCCACTACGGCGATCGCGGCATTCTCGAAGAAGCCTTGCCGGCCATGATCCGGTGGAACGACTTCGTATGGTCGATCAGCGATGGTCCGATCGTCCGCCCGCCATCGGGCTGGGGCGAACGCGGCTTCACCTTCGGCGACTGGCTGCAGCCGCAGGGCGATTTCGCCAAGCCCTACCCGACCATCGGCGACGACGCGGCCGCCACGATCTACCTCTACATCTCCTCGCATCTTGCCGCGAAAGCAGCTGAGGCCATCGGCGACCAAGCGCAGGCCAAGCGCCTCAACGAGCGCGCCGCAGAGGTCAAGAAGGCCTTCCAGCGCGAGTTCATCACCGCCGCCGGCCGCATCGGCTACAACGACCAGACATCCTACGCGCTGGGCTTCCTCTGGGACCTGATCCCGGCCGAGCACTACGCGGCCGCCAAGGGCTACTTCAAGGAAACGGTGGCCCGTGCCCACGGGCGCATCGGCACCGGCTTCATCGGCACGCCGGCTTTGTTGCCGGCACTGGTCAAGATCGGCGAAGCTGATCTCGCGGCCTCAGTCTTCCTCCAGGAGGGCCTGCCCGGCTGGCTGTTCCAGGTGAAGATGGGCGCCACCACGATCTGGGAGCGTTGGAACGCCCTCAACGAGGACGGCGTGGCGTTCGATCCGCAGATGAACTCGTATAACCACTACGCCTACGGCGCCGTGTGCCAGTGGCTGCTGGAAGGCGTGGCGGGTTTCCGTCCCGACCCGGCTCTGCCCGGTTTCAAGCACATCTTCTTCGAGCCCACGATCGTCCCGGCGCTTTCGCCGGTCGCGGCCAATCATGACTCGGCGGCAGGTCGCATCGAGGCAGGCTGGAAGGTTGATGGCGACAAGGTGACCTACAACATAACGGTACCCGAGGGCGCGAGCGGCACGCTCGTCCTCGCCGCCGGCTACAGCGACGCCAGCGTTGACGGCATCGCCGTCAGCGAGCGCGGCACTGATGGAAAAGCGCGCAGCCTGCTCGCGCCCGGAAAGCACAAGGTGACGTTCCGGATCAGCAAGCCCTGACGGCAAGAGGAGCCGGAGGGACTAGGTAACTGCAACAGGCCGCCTGAGGACCCGTGGCGGCCACAAGGGAGGAACTATCAATGCTGATGCGCAAACTGACGTGTGCGGCGCTGGCGACTACCGGCGTGCTCACGATCCTGGCCGGCGCTGCAAATGCCCAGGACAAGGTCAAGGTGATCTTCCTGTTCGACAACGCCCCCGCCACCGTCACCATGGCCGAGGCCCTGGCCACGGCGTTCGAGGCCAAGCACCCGAACATCGACATCGAAACCGAAAGCCGCCCCGGCGGCGCCGACGGCGACAACCTGATCAAGACCCGCCTCGCCACCGGCGAGATGGCCGACGTGTTCCTCTACAACTCGGGTTCGCTGTTCCAGGCGATCAACCCGACGCAGAACCTCGTCGACCTCACCGCTGAGCCGTTCCAGGCCAACGTCATCGAC
>JBKJMF010000406.1:0-3315 GCA_046596525.1 Devosia sp.
CCCCGCCCGGCTCGCGCCTCCTCGCTCGCCGCCTCGCCGCCCCCCTGCGCGACGCCAACCAGATCAACGCCCGCCTCGATGCCCTGGAAAGCCTCGTCGCCGACGGCCTCCTCACCCAGCGCCTCCGCGCCGACCTCAAGTCCGTGCCCGATCTCACCCGCGCCCTCACCCGCCTCGCCCTCGGTCGCGGCGGCCCGCGCGATCTCCGCGCCACCGGCGGCGCCATCGCCGCCTCCGTCGCCCTGGCTGACCGCCTCGCCACCCTCGACCGACCGCCGGCCGAGCTGAAATCCATCGCCGCCCGCCTCGCCGACGCGCCCGCCGCACTCGCAGCCGAACTCGCCGCCGCCATCGACGATGAACCGCCGCTGCTCGCCCGCGACGGCGGCTTCGTCAAGCGCGGCTACGACGCCCCGCTCGATGCTGAACGTGCACTAGCGTCCGAGACCCGTGCCGTCGTCGCTGCCCTCCAGGCCCGCCTCATCGACGAGACCGACGTCCGCTCGCTGAAAATCCGCCATAACGGCGTCCTCGGCTATTTCGTCGAGGTCCCCGCCGGCCATGGCGGCAAGCTGCTCGAGCCACCGCACCGCGAAACCTTCATCCACCGCCAGACCATGGCCAACGCCATGCGCTTCACCACGGCGGAACTAGCCGAGCTCGAAGGCCGCATCGCCAAGGCGCACGATGCCTCCCTCGCCATCGAGGCAACCATCTTCACCCGCCTCGCCGAAGCCGTCGCCGCCGAGAACAGCCGCCTCCGCGCCATCGCCGATGCGCTCGCCGAACTCGATGTCGCCGCCGCCCTCGCGCAGCTGGCGATGACCCTCAACTTCTGCCGCCCCACCATCGACGACAGCCTCGCCTTCTACATCGAAGGCGGCCGCCACCCGGTGGTCGAAACCAATGTACGGGCCCAGCACGAAGTGTTCGTCGAGAACGGCTGCGACCTCACCGGCGGCGCCTTGTGGCTGGTCACCGGCCCCAACATGGGCGGCAAATCCACCTTCCTGCGCCAGAACGCGCTGATCGCCATCCTCGCGCAGATGGGCAGCTACGTGCCGGCCAGCGCCGCCCATATCGGCGTCGTCGATCGCGTGTTCTCCCGCGTCGGCGCCTCGGACGATATCGGCGGCGGCCGCTCCACCTTCATGGTCGAGATGGTCGAAACCGCCGCCATCCTCAACCGCGCCACGCAGCGCTCGCTGGTGATCCTCGATGAAATCGGCCGCGGCACTGCCACCTTCGATGGCCTCTCGATCGCCTGGGCCGCCGTCGAGGCGCTGCACGACCAGACCGGCTGCCGCGCCCTGTTCGCGACGCACTTCCATGAAATGACTGCGCTTTCGAAGACCCTGGCGCGCGTCACCAATCACACCATGAAGGTGCGCGAGTGGGAGGGTGAAGTGGTGTTCCTGCACGAAGTCGCCGATGGCGCCGCCGATCGCAGCTATGGCATCCAGGTGGCCAAGCTCGCCGGCCTGCCCGAATCCGTGCTGAGCCGTGCGCGCCAGGTATTGGGCGTGCTCGAACAGCGCTCTTCCGGCGGAAAAGCCGTCGTGCTAGACGATCTGCCGCTCTTTGCGCATCAACCGCCCACCCCGAAGGCGGCCGTTAATCCCATCCATGACATGCTCGATCAGGTACGCGCCGACGATCTTACGCCCCGCGCGGCCATCGACCTGATCTACGAGCTTAAGAAAATCCGCGATGCAGCTCGCCGAAATTGACGCCCGACCGCGAAAACCGGCCTTCCAGCTTACGGCGGCCGACACCATCCTGGGCGAAATCCGCCGGCTGACCGCCGGCCAGGACCCCAAGTCAGCCGCCGCCCGCAGCCTCGTGCTGGCGCATGTGCGCTCCGTCCTCGCCGAGGCGCGGGTCGGCGCCGAGGCCGAACTGATGGCCACCGGCAAGGGCACGCGCTGCGCCATGAATCTGAGCGCCGCCGAAGACGAAATCATCCGCGCCGTGCACTTCTTCGCCGTGCGCGACGTCTATCCGGTCGATAACCCCTCGGGCGCCGAAATGATCTCCATCGCAGCGGTCGGCGGTTACGGCCGCGGCACCTTGGCCCCCGGCTCCGACATCGATCTGCTCTTTATCCTGCCCTACAAGCAGACCCCGTGGGGCGAGCAGATCACCGAATACATCCTCTACATGCTATGGGATCTCGGCCAGAAGGTCGGCCATGCCGTCCGCTCGGTGGATGAGTGCATCCGCATGGCCCGCTCCGACATGACGGTCCGCACCGCCACGCTCGAAGCCCGTTACCTCACCGGCGACCGCAGGCTGTTCGAAGAGCTGATCCATCGCTTCGAAACCGAGATCATGCCCAAGACCGGGCCCGAGTTCATCGCCGCCAAGATGGCCGAGCGCGACGAGCGCCACCGCCAGATGGGCAACACGCGCTACGTGGTCGAGCCCAACATCAAGGACGGCAAGGGAGGGCTGCGCGACCTGCACGCCCTGTTCTGGATCGGCAAGTATTTCTACCGCGTCAAATCCAGCGCCGAGCTGGTGGGCAAGGGCGTGCTCTCAGCCGAGGAATACCGGCTGTTCCAGCGGGCCGAGGACTTCCTCTGGGCCATCCGCTGTAACCTGCATTTCCTCACCGGCCGCGCTGACGAGAAGCTGACCTTCGACGTACAGCCCGATCTCGCGGCCCGCCTCGGCTACAACGATCGCGCCGGCATGCTCGGGGTCGAGCGCTTCATGAAGCGCTACTTTCTCGTGGCCAAGGACGTCGGCGATCTGACCCGCATCTTCTGCACCTCGCTGGAATTCGACCACGCCAAGCCGCTCGACATGATCGGACGCGTCCTCGCGCCGTTCAAGCGCGGCAAGGTGGTGATCAAGGGCGAGACCGATTTCGTCATCGAAGGCGGCCGGCTGAATATCGCCGATCCCGAGGTGTTCCTGAAGGATGGGAAAAACCTCATCAAGGGGTTCATGCTGGCTGGTCGGCACGACCTGCATTTCCACCCCGATGCCATCAAGGTCATCCGCCGCTCGCTGCGGCTCATCGGTCATGACCTGCGCAACGATAAGCAGGCCAACCTCTGGTTCCTCGAGATCCTGACCGCGCCGACTTATGTCGAACGCATCCTGCGCCAGATGAACGAAAGCGGTGTGCTCGGCCGCTTCGTGCCCGAGTTCGGCAAGATCGTCGCGCTCATGCAGTTCAACATGTACCACCACTACACGGTGGACGAGCACCTGATCCGCGCCGTCGGCGTCATGGCCGACATCGCCAATGGCGGCCTGCGTGAGCAGCTGCCGCTGACGCACGAGCTCTTGCCGCATCTCAACGAC
>JBKJMF010000046.1:0-3565 GCA_046596525.1 Devosia sp.
CCTCGACGTCGTCTACAATCACACCGGCGAGGGCGATGCCAACGGGCCGATGCTCAGCCTGATGGGGCTCGACGCCAGGACCTACTACCGCTTCGTCGAAGTCGACGGCAAACAGCACCTGGTCAACGACGCGGGTACCGGCAACACGCTGCGCGCCGATCACCCCGCGACGCAGCGGCTGGTGATCGAGAGCCTCCGCTACTGGGTGGAGGAAATGGGGGTCTCCGGCTTCCGCTTCGATCTCGCGCCGATCCTGGGGCGCGAGCCGGGCTTCAACCCGAACGCCCGGATGCTGCAGATGATCAAGGCCGATCCGGTGCTCAGCAAATCCATCCTTGTGGCCGAGCCGTGGGACCCGGGCCCGGGCGGCTACCAGCTCGGGCAGTTCGGCAAGGAATTCCGCGAGTGGAACGACAGCTATCGCGACGATGTTCGTTCCTTCTGGCGCGGCGACCAGGGCAAGATCGGGGCATTGGCCGGAAAGGTATCCGGTTCAGCCGAAATCTTCAACTTCGCCGGCCGCAAGCCGAGCGCCGGGGTGAACCTCCTCGCCGTGCATGACGGCTTCACGCTCGCCGACCTCGTCTCCTACCTCGACAAGCACAACGAGGCGAACGGCGAGGGCAATCGCGACGGGCACAACAACAACGCCTCGTGGAACTGTGGCGTCGAGGGACCGACCGACGACCCGGCGATCAACGCGGCACGCCGCCGCGACGTGCGGGCGTTGCTGGCGACGCTGTTCCTCAGCCGCGGCCTGCCGCTGATCCAGCAGGGCGACGAGTTCGGCCGCACCCAGCACGGCAACAATAATGCCTATGCGCAGGACAACGAGATCACCTGGGTCGACTGGGAAAATGCCGATGGCGCGCTGGTCGATTTCGTCTCGGCGCTGGCCGAGTTCCGTCGCCTGCATCCGGCGCTGACGCACGACCACTTCCTCAGCGGCCAGACCAAGCATGGCGTGCGCGATGTCACGTGGCTGCACCCTGATGGCCGCGAGATGAACGAAGGCGACTGGAACGATGCCGGCGCCTCGGTGTTGGGTATGCGTCTGCAGACCGCCGAGGAGGACCTCATCGTGTGGTTCAATCGCCGTATCGACCCCGTGCTGGCGCGCTTGCCCGAGGGATACTGGACCGTCGGCCTTGTTTCCGACGACCAGGCCGTGCTGCCGCTCGCCGACCGCGCCGCAACGCTGCCGCCGCGCTCGGTGGTAGCGTTGGTGAAAGGCCAGATTCCGCCTTCGACGCCGGACATTCCGCAACCGCCGCCGGAAGTTCCACCAATGCCCGAGAGGCCGCAACCCGCGCCGCAGCCGGACACCGTGCCCGGGGTGCCGCCGCAGGAACTGCCGGACAACAAGCCGCCGGAGGAGACCCCGCGGGAGCCGCCGGCGCATCCGGCGAAGGAGTAGCGCCGCGGTTTGGCGGCAGGGCGCCAATGTGACATTGATGGGCCGCTGCAACGTCTTGCAGGAGGTTCCGCATGTCACCGCTCCTCGGGCTCATCCTCATTGCCGCGCTGGTGGGCGCGAGTTCCATTATCTCGATGTCGGAGATCGCCTTCGCCGCGGCGCGCGAAGTGCGCATTCGTGCGCTGGCGGAGAGCGGCGACAGCCGAGCCATCCGGTTCACGGCGTTGCGTGCCGATGCCGGCAACATCATCACGGCGTTCCAGATCGCTATCAACTCGATCTCGATCCTTGCCGGCGTCATCGGCGACGGGCTGATCGGGCCAAGCTTCGCCGATGCATTGGCAAGCGCCGGGGCAGGGAGCCTCGCCGCACCGCTCGGCTCGATACTCGCCTTTTGCCTCACCACGACGCTGTTCATCCTGTTCGCCGACCTGATCCCCAAGCGGATCGGCATGCTGATCCCAGAGCCGGTGGCGCTGTCGTTGGTGTGGTTCCCCGAAGCGGCGGTGGCAGTGCTGCGGCCGCTGGTCTGGCTGTTCAGCGGCATCTCCGATTGGGTGATCGCCCGGCTGCACCTGGCGCCCTCCGGTCCCTCCGACGAGGTGACCACAGAGGATTTCCGTATGATCCTCGCCGGCGGCGAGAAGTCCGGCGCGCTGATGAAGAAGGAGCGCCGGCTGATCGAGAACGTCTTGGCGCTGGAGCTGCGCAGCGTCACCTCGGTGATGACCGTGCGCGACGAGATCGTCTATCTCGATCTCAGCGATCCGCTCGAGGTGCAGCAGGAGAAGGTCCGCCGCCGGCCGTTCTCGCACTATCCGATCTGCGATGGCGGCATCGACGAGGTGATCGGCTGCGTCCGTGCCGAAGACGTGCTGGCGACGGTGATGGATCGCGACGCACCGGTGGACTTCGCTAAGGCGCGGCGCGACGTGCTGTCGGTGCCCGATACGCTCAACGTCTGGGAAGTGCTGGCCGAGTTCCAGGCAAAGGGTACCGGCTTTGCCGTGGTGGTCAGCGAGTACGCCCACGTCGTCGGCGTCGTCACCTTCAAGGACCTGATGGGCGCGCTTATGCAAGGCCTCGCCAATCCGTTCGAGGAAGAGGCGATCATGCGGCGCGACGACACCAGCTGGCTGGTCGACGGCATCGCGCCGGTGGTGGACGTGGTTCGTACTCTCAACATGAAGAGCTTCCCGCATGAAGGCGCCTACGAAACCATCGGCGGCTTCATCGTCCACAACCTCCGCCGCGCCGCCCGCAAGGGCGACAAGGTCGAAGCCGGCGGCTACCTGTTCGAGGTGGTGGACGCCGACAAGCTGCGGCTCAACCAGCTGCTGGTGACCAAGATCAGCTCGAAAACGAGTTCGCGCAGCGCCTGATCCAGCAGCAGAAAATCGGGCGCCGCAAAGCTTACCAAAATGAAACTCCGTCCATCATTGTAGTGGTTCCAGAAAGCCTGGAATTTGGCGGGATTCCAGCCAAACAAGACCCTCATTTCTTCGAACATCCGCCGTGCTGCGGGAGCGATATCGCCGCCGTCGACGCGCCGTACGACACTTGTCGACGGGATGTCACGCCGATGACCGCTCGCTCAGCAACATGACTTGCCCTGCGGCCCAAATCGACCCGTATGGAGACTGAAATGCAGATGAACCTCAAGACCTCGGCTGCCCTGATCCTCGCCGCGCTGGTGTCGGTGGCTCCCGCCCTCGCCAACGATAGCGCCAAGGTGGTCAGCGCCGTCAAAACCGACGCGCTGCCCGTCGCCAACCTCGTCGACATGATCGGCGAGTGGACCTCCGGCGATCTCGCCTTCCTCGACAAGGCAACGAGCGTGAAGGTGTTCGACACCAGGCAGCTCTACTTGCCGACCGACCTTACCAAGATCGCCAGCGCTGAAACCCGCAAGAGCGCCGAACTCACCAAGTTCCGCTCCGCCATCCAGGGCGATGCCGGGCTGATGGGCTGGTTCAAGACCAACAAGATCGACATCAACCGCGTCGTCGCCGTCGCCGACCCGAAGGGCAGCCCGGAAATCTTCTTGTACTGATCAAAGGCGCCGGGCGGGCAACCGCCCGGCGTTTCTTGAGGGGACGACTGAAACAGACGGCCCCCTCCCGGCCTCCCCCAGGGGGAGGTGAAGAA
>JBKJMF010000475.1:0-2605 GCA_046596525.1 Devosia sp.
TTCCTCGATGGCGGCCAGCACCTCGCCCTCGAGCTTTTTCAGCAACTCCAGCGAGACATAGAGGAAATTGCCGGTGCCGCAGGCCGGATCGAGCACGCGGATGGTGCAGAGTTCGTGATGGAAGGCGCGGGCGACGGCGAGGGCCTGCTCGGGCTTGCCATAGCGCAGCGCGTCCTCGATCTCGGCCTGCGCCCGCTCCCAATCGGCGCGGAGCGGTTCGATGATGGTGGGCACCACCAGCCGTTCGACATAGGCGCGCGGCGTGTAATGGGCGCCGAGCTTGCTCCGCTCGCGCGGATCGAGCGCGCGTTCGAGCAGGGTGCCGAAGATCGCCGGCTCGACATCGCGCCAATCCATGCGGGCGGCGACAAGCAGTTCGTGGATATCCTCGGGCGCCAGCGACAGGGCGCGCGGGCTGGCGAAAAGCCCGCCGTTGAAGTGCTTGAGCACGGCCATGGAATGGGGCTCGAAGCCGCCGATATTCATGGTCTTCCACAGGCTCTCCATGGCCGGCGGGAAGGCCGCCGGGTTATCGACCAGCTTTTCGAGCAGGTTGACCATCAGCTTGTCGGGCAGGAGCCCAACATCCTCGGCGAACATGGTGAAGAGGCACCGCATGAGGAACTCGGCGACGTCGCGCGCGTCGTGCTTGCCTTCGAGCCGCCGCGCGATGACCGACAGGCGCCCGGCGATGTCGCGTGTGACCTCGGCGGACTTCTTGGCCGGATCGAGGCTCAGCGGATCGGTCCAGACGGCCTTGAGGCGGGACTGGATCTCGGGGTTGCGCAGATCGTCCATGCCGATGCGGAAATTCTGCGCATCGGGGAACTGGGCATAGTTCTTCCCCTGCCCGGAGAAATCGGCATAGAGCTCGATGACGTGGCCGACATCGACGAGGATGACGAAGGGCGGATAGCCATGCTCGACCGGCAGGTGCCGGGTGTAGTCCACCGCCTGGGTGTAGGCGGCGCGCATCACACGATCCCAGCCGAGGGAACCGCGCCGGGCATGGCCGAGGCGGCGACTATGCGCCTCGGAACCGAACATATCGGACTGATGCGGGTTTTCGGCCTGGCGGCGGGCGGACTGCTTGGCTTCGAGCACGAAATGGCCGCGCCGGTAGCAATCGACGAAGAGCTTGGTGGTCGAGCCGTCGGGGTGGCGATAATCGAGACTGCGCTCGAAGACATAGTCGTTGCGGGCGTTGGCCTCCTGGCTCATGGCCGGACGCAGCACACCCAGCACATCGCAGAGGCCCGAGATGAACAGCTGATAGTTGGCGCGTTCGGAGCCACCCGAGGCAGTGGCTTCGGCGATCAGTTCATCCAGCGTCGTCAAACCCTGCGGCCCCCAGCCCTCTGCGGGGCACTATCGCCACATGCCGCGGCGATGTGCAACGGGCGGGATGCGATGGCGGTCACTACGCGCCGGCTCGCGCCCGATGCCCCGTCTCAGGCGCCGTAGGGGATCCAGACGTTTTTCACCTGGGTGGCGCGGCGGAGGAAGTAGTCGCCTTCGAACTTCGCTTTGTCGGCGAGGTCGTAGTAGAGGCCGCGGCTGGTCCAGGTTTGCTTGACGTTGCCGGCGCTGGCCTTTTCGACCATGGCGGAGGTTTCGGCGTCGCCGGCGAACCAGATGGCGTCGATGCCGTCGTGTTCGGCGAGGGTCTTGGCCAGCACCTTCGACTCCCCGGTGACGATGTTGATGACGCCGGAGGGGACGTCCGAGGTTTCGATGACCTGGTAGAGATCGGTGACCGAAAGCGGAGACTTTTCCGAGGGGACCAGCACCACGGTGTTGCCCATGGCGAGGGCCGGGGCGATCAGCGCGATCGAGCCTAGCAACGGCCGCGACGGCGGGGCGAGGATGGCCATGGCGCCGATGGCTTCGACCATGGCGGTGGCGATCATGCGCTGCGGCGGGTTGTGCACGGCGCCATCGTATTTGTCGGCCCAGCCGGCGAAGGCGAAGAGGCGCTCGACGCTGGCTTCGACTTCGGCGGTGCCGTCTTCGCCGGTCTGCGCCTTGATGCGCGCGGCGAATTCCTCGGCGCGATACTCGAGGTTTTCGGCGAGGAAGTAGAGGATCTGGGCGCGGGTGTGGGCCGCGGTGGTGGCCCAACCAAGGGCGGCGCGCGCGGCTTCTACGGCGTTGCGGATATCCTTGCGGTTGCCGTCGCCGACTTCGCCGACGAGCGCGCCGTTGGGGCCGTGGACCGGGCGGGAGTAGCCGGAATCCGGGCGGGCCTGCTTGCCGCCGATATACATCTTGGCGGTCTGGTCGATATCGGCGGAATCGTCGAGCGGGTTGGCGGACTTGGCCGATGGCTCGCCACCGAGCCGAATGTAGTTCCGCTCAATATCCCACTTTATGTCCTCGCGTTTGCCACCCGCTGAGACGAACTCATCGACGGTCATGCCAACGCGATACAGTTCGAAGCGGTCGAAGCTCTTCGAGCGTTCCTGCTTGGGGTTGTTCGGGGTCACCCAAGTGATCGTTGGTGAGGAACGTTTGGCGCTCGCGGCGACGAACGGCTTCAACTCCTTCTCCCATTTCGGCTTCAGATAGCTCGCCATGCCTTCCTTGCCGCCTTCGCGGCCGAAAC
>JBKJMF010000505.1:0-4660 GCA_046596525.1 Devosia sp.
GACCGCTTCGACGATGGTGGCTTCTCCGGCGGCAATATGGAGCGCCCTGCCCTGCGCCAACTCATGGAGATGGTCGATGCCGGCAAGGTCGACATCATCGTCGTCTACAAGATCGACCGTCTGACACGTTCGCTGACCGACTTTGCCAAACTTGCCGATCGTCTCGACAAGCACTGCGTGTCCTTCGTCTCGGTCACGCAGCAGTTCAACACCACCACCTCGATGGGCCGGCTGATGCTCAACGTGCTGCTGTCATTCGCTCAGTTCGAGCGCGAGATCACCGGGGAGCGCATCCGGGACAAGATCGCTGCCTCAAAGAAGAAGGGCATGTGGATGGGTGGCTCTCCACCCATGGGCTACGACGTGGTCAACCGACAACTGGTGATCAACGAGACGGACGCCGACACCATTCGATCGGTCTTCGATCTGTATCTCGAGGGTGGGCACTGTCCCTGCCCTGCTGGATCGGTTGCAAAGCGACGACATCCGAACGGCAACTCGCTACTCCGCCAAGGGCAACCACCATGGCAATCGACCCTTCACCCGCGGCCACCTCTACAAGCTTCTCGCCAACCCGATCTACATCGGGCGTGTGCCGCATAAGACCGCCTCGCACCGGGGCCAGCATGCGGCGATCATCGAGCAGGCAACTTGGGACGCCGTGCAGAAGCAGCTGGCGGCCAATACCCAGGGACCACGAACTCGTCGGCGGCGGCCGTCAGCTCAACCCCATCTGCTGGAGGGACTGCTCAATTCTGAGAAGGGCAATCGGTTCGTGACGGGCCACTCCAACAAGGGCTCACGACGGTATCGATACTATGTTGAGCAAGTCACAGCCGGCGCCAGCCGACCCACCACTCCCATCCGCTTGCCTGCCGAGGAGATCGAGACGGCAGCGCTTGCTGCGGTCGTCAGTGTTCTCGCCGACCATCGTGGGCTCGTGCATCGGTTGGATGGAATCCCAGCATCTCAGCTAAGCGATGCGCTCAAGGCAGCGGGTGACATCGCCAGCCGACTTGCAGATCGTCGCGGCGCCAAGGATATCGAACAGTTGCGAGCCATTATTCGGTCGATCGAGTATCGACGCGATCGGTTGTCGGTGACGTTCTCGGGGCGCGGGCTGGCACTTGCGTTGGGCATAAGCACTGCGGTCTCCGATGCCGCATGGCCTGCCAATGAGCCACATGACGCCAGTGACCTCTCCGTCACCGTTCCCCTCGCGACCAAGCGGCGTGGGCCTCAGATGAAGCTGGTCGTCCACGGTGCCGAGCGGTCGACTGCGCCGGATCCGTCACTTGTCGCCGCAGTTGTTCGAGCGTGGGACTGGGCGGACCGGCTGATCTCCGGCGAGGTGGCGACAATGGCCGATATCTGCGCTGAGGAGGGTTTGAGCGACAGCTATGTCGGTCAGTTGCTTCCGCTGGCGTTTCTAGCTCCGAGTATGGTCGAGGACATTCTCGCCGGACGCCAGCCGCCGACCCTCACTGCCAATGCGCTGATTTGGGGACCCATCATACCCGCCCTGTGGGGCGAACATAATGCCTTCAAGGCACCGCACTGAGTTTGCGACCCTCCGACGGCCGGTCCCGATGTTCCAAAATTAGCTACCGGTCCCACACATGCGATTAACCGGCTCCATGACACCCTTCTGTCATGCGTGAGGCGTTCGACACGGGAGAGGGCGCCAGGATGTTGGGCGAGGCCGCGTGACGCTGGCCGGCATCCTTGGGCAGCCCCCTGCGTCGTGGACGAGCCCCCAGCCCATGTGCGCGCATCAGCCGCTCGATCCGATGCAGCCCGACATTCAGACCTTCTGCCGGAACGTCATGCCAGACCCGGCGCGCACCATAGGTGCGGTCGCTGTCAGCAAAGCTGGCGCGGATCCCCGCGAGGAGAACCTCATCTTCCCGAGCCCGTCTGCTAGGGGAGCGGTTGAACCAGGCATTGTAGCCCGACCGCGAGATCTCGAGCGTCTATCGACATGCGATAAGCTTTTCCTTCTGTCTTGCGCGTGACACGGAAACATGCGATCTAATTTCGAGAAAAGCTTTTCCTGCGTTGCGAACCTGCCAATGAAAATGCGGGTCGCGGGTGTGGTGGATGCCTTTTCGAGGCCGTTTCCGGGAGGAACCTGCATGCCAGGACCGGAGGATGGCAGTGCCAAATGGGAGGGAAACCTGATGAGAATGCCAAGTCTTTGGCGTGCGGCGCTTGCCGCACTGATGCTGACCGCGCCGGGTGTGGCGCTGGCCGCCGACCCGCTGGGCGTGGATGACGGAACCCAGCTGACGCTGTGGACCCGCGCTGCGACACAGGTCCGGGTCGATCAGCTGGTGCAGGCGTATAACGCCTCGCACAAGAACCAGATCACCGCCACCTACGTGGTGACCGACGACTACCAGACCAAGATCGGCGCTGCTGCGGCCGCCAACGGCCTGCCGGACCTGTTCTCGGCCGACGTGGTGTTCATGCCGAACTGGACCTCGGCGGGCCTGTTCCAGGACCTCACCGCGCGCATCGACGGCATGCCCGATATCGACAAGGTGGCGCCCGCCGGCATCAATGTCGCCACCTGGGACGGCAAGAAGTACGGGATGCCGTTCATCGCCGACCTGTCGGTGTGGATGTGGAACAAGAAGCTCTATAAGCAGGCTGGCCTCGACCCCGAGAAGGGGCCGACTTCGCTGCAGGAATTCGCTGACCAGGCCCGCGCCGTCGCCAAGCTCGGCGGCGATATCCACGGCACCTATTTCGGCGGCAATTGCGGCGGCTGTAACGCCTTCACCTGGTTCCCGATCGCCTGGGCCGACGGTGAGACGATCATGAACCCCGAAGGCACCGAGGCGCACTTCAACAGCGACGAGTGGAAGTCGATCTTCAAGATCTTCCACGACATGGTCGCCGACGGCACCGTGATGATGCCGGAAAGCAAGGATGAAGCCGGCCCGACCTGGACGGCATTCTTCCCCAAGGGCGTCATTGGCGTGCAGCCGATGCCAGCCACGCAGATCTCCAGCCTCGTCGGTACCGGGCTAGAGGATGCCGACATCGGCGTAGCGCCGATCGCCGGCCTCAAGGGCGGCACATCGACCTTTGTCGGTGGTGACGATATCGGCATCTCGCGCGACAGCACGAAGGCCGATGCGGCGTGGAACTTCATCGCCTGGGTGCAGTCCGAGGAAGCGCAGGTCGAGGTGGTGGCTAAGAACGGCAACGTGCTCACCCGCACCGATCTCGCCGACAACAAGTACATCACCGATCCGCGCGTCAAACTGTTCAACACCGTCGGTGCCAACGGCCAGACGCCGCTCGGCAAGAACTTCGGTGCCACTTTCAACGACCCGCAGGGGCCGTGGATCGTGCTGTTCCGTGACGCAGTGTTCGGCGACGCGGCGAACCTCGAGGCCAATAACCAGGCTATGACCGACTCGCTCAGCGAGTAGGTCCCGTGTCCATCGGCCCGGTTCCGTTCGGGACCGGGCCGAACCTCAAGGCGAGGAACCACCCGTGACGTCTACGTCGATCTCCGAGGCCACGTCGGCGGAACGCCCGGCCCGGCGCGCCCGCATCAACCTGCGCCGCCAGCTGACCGGCTTCGCTTACACGATCCCCACGCTGATCTTCATCGTGGTGTTCTTCCTCACCCCGCTGGTGCTGGTGGCGAAGATGTCGCTCAGCAAGTATGGCCTGCTCACCGGCGACGAAGGCTTCAACTTCCCCAGGAACTACGTGTCGATCTGGCGCAACCAGCTGTTCTGGCCGTCGGTGTGGTTCACCGTCATCTACACGGTGCTGGTGACCGTGCTGCTGCTTGGGATCGGGCTCGGACTGGCGCTGCTGGTGCAGGCGGTGACCCGCTGGAATGGTATCCTGCGCACAGTGTTCCTGCTGCCGGTGTCGCTCGGGCTCGCCGCCGCCTCGCTCCTCGCTTACGGGTTCTATTCGCCGGCCATCGGACCGATCAGTCCGCCGCTCGAGGCGCTAGGCCTCATCGACAATCCCATTGCATTCCTTGGCACCTCGATCGCCGCGCTGCTGTCGACGACGTTCCTCGTGGTCTGGAAGTTCGCCGGCTTCTACATGCTGGTGCTGACCGTGGGCCTGCAGGGCATTTCGGACGATCTCTACGAGGCTGCCTCGCTCGATGGGGCGTCCCGCTGGCAGAACTTCCGCCACATCACACTGCCGCTGCTGAGGCCCTCGCTGTCGCTGGCGACGATCCTCTGCGTTACGGGGTCGTTGCTGGCCTTCGACCAGTTCTTCATCCTGACCAAGGGCGCCCCTGACAACACCACGGTAACGGCGGTGCAGGTCATCTACCGCGAGGCGTTCCAGCGCCAGAACCTCGGCACCGCCGCGGCGCTGTCGATCCTGGTGTTGATCGTCCTTGTGCTGATCAATGCATTGCAGTTCCGCTTCCTGCGCGGATCGGAGCGAGATTGACCATGATTGCCGGCAAACAAGAATCCGCCCTGGGCCGCACCCCGTACTACGTGTTGACGGGTGGGCTCGCCATCATCTTCCTCTTCCCGCTGCTGTGGAGCTTTTACGCCTCGGTGAGCCCGCAGGCCGGCACCGCGCAGAGCCAGGGCTTCGGCTGGGGCAACTACAAAACGATGTTCGAATTCGGCGCCGGGCTGCCGACCGTCGCCGCCAACAG
>JBKJMF010000079.1:0-6491 GCA_046596525.1 Devosia sp.
ACTTCCGCCCCGGCACGCTGGAAGAAATGGGCCTCGCCCCCGACACTCTCCTCGCCGCCAACCCCAACCTCATCATCGTCCGCATCTCGGGCTTCGGCCAGACCGGTCCCTACGCCCAGTTCCCCGGCTTCGGCACCATCGTCGAAGGCATGAGCGGCTTCGCCCACCGCACCGGCTTTCCGGACCGTGAACCGATCTTGCCGCCGCTGGCCCTCGCCGACATGATCGCCGGCATCTACGGCGCCAACGCCACCGTCACCGCGCTGTTCGCCCGCTTCCGCGGCCTCAGCAAGGGCCAGATCATCGACCTCTCCTTGCTCGAACCCATGTACTCGGTCCTCGGGCCCGAAGCCGCGATTTACCAGGTGACCGGAAAGGTCAAGGAGCGCTCCGGCTCGGCCTCCAACACCGCCTCGCCACGTAACGTCTACAAATGCGCCGACGGCCAGTACGTGGCACTCTCCGGCTCCACTCCGCAGGTCGCCCGCCGCATCTTCGAGGTCATCGGCAAGCCCGAGATGAACACCGACCCGCGCTTCGCGACCAACTCCGACCGCGTAAAACACCGGGACCTCGTCGACGCCGCGGTCGGCGAGTGGTTCCTGCGCCATAGTCACGACGAAGCCCTCCGCATCATGCGGGAGGCCGGCGCCACGGTCGGCCCGATCTATTCGATCGCCGACATTGCCAAAGACGAGCACTTTGTTGACCGAGGCATCATTGTGGATGTCGAAGACAATGATTTCGGCTCGCTCCCGGTGCACAACATTACTCCGCGCCTCAGCGAGACCCCCGGCACCTTCCGCCGCCCCGCCCCCGATTTAGGCCAGCACACCGCCGAAGTGCTGCGCGAAGCCGGCGTCGATCCCGCCACGGTCGGAGCCTGACCATGCGCCTCCGCTCGCTGCTCTACGTCCCCGGCCATTCCGAACGCTTCATCACCAAGGCACATGAGCGCGGCGCCGACGCCATCGTCCTCGATCTCGAAGACGCCGTGCCGGAAGCCGACAAGGACGCCGCCCGCGACGCCTTGGCGGCTGCTGTCCCTTCAGTCGGCCAGAACGGAGCAGCGGTCTTCGTCCGCATCAATTCCGGCCCCCGCCAGCGCGAAGACGCACTCGCCGCCTGCCGCGCCGGCGCCACCGGCATCATGGTCGCCAAGACAAAGTCCTCCGCCGCGCTCGATGCTCTGGCCGGCGCCCTCCGCACCGAGGAAGCCAAGCTCGGCCGCGTCGCGATGTCGTTTCTGGCCCTGATCGAGGACCCAGCGTCGCTGCTCGACGCGCGCTCGATCGCCGCCAACCACCGCGTCATCGGCCTGCTGCTCGGCAGCGAGGACCTCGCCACCGAACTCGGCGCCACCCCGACGCCAGAAGTCCTTCGCCATCCCAAGCTACTGCTGCACTACGCTGCCAAGGCCGAGGACAAGCTCAGCTTCGGCCTGCTGCAATCCAGTGCCGAGTACACCGATCTCGTGACGCTCGCTGCCGCCGCAGCGGAGGCCAAGGCCCACGGCTTCGACGGCGCCACCTGCGTCCACCCCTCCGCCGTCGCCGTGCTGAACGCGGGCTTCTCGCCGACCGACGCCGAACGCGACTGGGCCCTGCGCGTCGTTGCGGCGGCGACTGAACACCCCGGCGCCTTCCAGCTCGACGGCAGGATGGTCGATGCCCCGATCGTCGCGCGGGCGCGGAAGATTTTGGAGGGGTAGGTGCTTCAGGCCTCGGTCATTGATCGGGCTTGGTGTGGGCCTACCCACCGGCGTCATCCCCGCGTAGGCGGGGACCCAGTGGGATCTCTCAGCCCCAGCGAGTGCTGCGGCATCCCACTAGGTTCCCGCCTGCGTGGGAATGGCGCCGGTGTGTGTTGGAACGACGTGCGTCACTCAGGCCGCTATCCCCGTGAACTCGAGAAATTCCTCGAGCGACAGCGGCTCGGATAGCAGGAACCCCTGCAGTTCGTGGCAGCCCCGCGCCACCAGATAGTCGCGCTGCTGCTCGGTCGCGACGCCCTCTGCCGTCACCTTCATGTTCAGCGACCGTGCCAAATCGATGATGGTCCGCACGATCACTTCGGCATCGCTGGATTCGCCCAACTGCCCCACGAATGAACGGTCGATCTTCAGCTTGTCGACATTGTAGCGGCGGAGGTAGTTGAGCGACGAATACCCAGTGCCGAAATCGTCGAGCGCCAGCCGGATCCCGGCCTCCCGCAGCCGCGTCAGCCCCGCCTCGGTCGCCTCGGACGTATCGAGCAGCACCCCCTCGGTGATCTCGAGCTGCAACCGCCTGGGGTCGATGTTGCGCGCCACCAGCGACTCGATAATCCGGTCGACGAAGCGCCGGCTTCTCAGTTCCACCGGCGACACGTTCACCGCCACCCACGGGATCGGCGACTGCGCCAGCGTGCGGCAGGCTTCCTCGAACACCCATTCGCCGAGCTTCTCGATCAGCCCGCGTTCCTCGGCCACCCCGATGAACACATCCGGCGCCAGCCGGCCACGCTCCGGGTGCTGCCAGCGCACCAGCGCTTCGGCACCCACAATCGTACGGCTGTCGGCGGCAAAGATCGGCTGGTACTCGAGCTGCAACTCGCCACCAACGGTGAGGGCGCGTCGCAGGTCCTGCTCGATCCGCCGCTTCTCCTCGACGCTCTCCGCCATCGGCGCGGCGAACACCTGCCAGCGCGCCCGCCCGCGTGCCTTGGCCTCATAGAGCGCGATATCGGCCTCGCGCAGCATGGCGAGCGCCTCCGATCCCGGCCGCCACGGCGCGATGCCGAAACTGGCGGTGATAAACGCCGGGTCGTCGAACAGCTGAAATGGCCAGGCAAGCTGGAGCTGGATCGCGGCGCACATCGATTCCGCCGCTCCTGCCGCCGGGCCGGAGAGGAGGATGGCGAACTCATCGCCACCCAGACGGGCCAGCGTGCCGGCCGGGCCAACAAGCTGGAACAGTCGGTTCCCCAGTTGTCGCAGCAGGTCGTCGCCTGCCACATGCCCGAGTGTATCGTTGATGTGCTTGAAGCGGTCGAGGTCGATCAGCACCAGTGTCGCCGGCGTCCCGAGCGCCGCGCTGTCGGCCAGCGCCGCGAGGTCGCGTTCGAACTGCGCGCGGTTCGCCAGCCCGGTCAGCGAGTCGTGATAGGCGAGGAAATGCACATGCGCCTCGGTCTGGCGCCGCTCGGTGATGTCGCGGGCGCTGCATACCAGCCCGATGATCGTGCCGTCCGGAGCCCGCAGCGGCAGCTTCGTGGTCGAAAGCCAGATCTGCGTACCATCCGGCCGCACCACGTATTCCTCGTGGTCGATGAACTGCCGGCCGTCGCGGACGACACTCAGGTCATCCTCGTAATAGCGCCGCGCCAGCGGCAGCGGATGCAAATCGAGATCGGATTTGCCGATCAGCATGGTCGGGTCGCCATGCCCGAGGTCAGCCGCCACCGCGCGGTTGGCGATGACGAACCGGCAGTCCTTGTCCTTGATGTAGAGGTAGTCCGGCACCTGATCGATCATGGTGCGCAACCACGTGCGCTCCACCCGCCCGCGCTCCTGCTCGCCGGCCAGCTCTGCTGCGAACTGCTGCAGGCGCTCGTTCGCGGCCACCAGCGCGGCAAGCGATTCCAGCGGCTCTGGGCGAGCGAAGTCCTGGACGAGCGACCGCTTCACAACCATTGAGGCCTCGAAACGTGGGGCAGTTCGGGCAGCTGCCATGCTAGGCAGCATTGGATAAACAACCCCTAATGTCCACTAAGTAGTAGCGGGTGCGTTGCTCGAATGTGAACTGTCGTCAGCGGACCGCTGCGGCCGCCGCTCGGTACTCGCTCGGTGAGATGCCGTTGAGCCGCCTGAACGCCTTGGCGAAATAGTTACCATTGGCAAATCCCGTCGCCGCCGCGATCGCGGCAACCGGCTGGTCGGTTGCAATCAGCAGCCGCGTTGCCCGCTCCATCCGCGCCGAGAACACGAAATCCGATGGGCTCTGCCCCGTCTCGCTGCCGAAGGTTCGGACGAAATGCGCCCGGCTCAGTCCGGCCACCCGCGCCAGCCGGTCGACCCCGAGCGGCTCGCCCAGATGCGTGGCGATGAAGCTCTGCGCGCGCGCGATTGGCGGCGCTACCGTCGCCGCGGCCGGTGCCGCGCCGAACAGCCCGTCATGCAGCGCCATCATCGCCTCATACGCCGCAGCGGACACGTCGCCACTCAGCAGCCCCGGCGCCCGCATCAGCCGCAGGCAGGCGTCCGCCATGCGATCGACCGTCGGCGCCAACGGCGTCACCACAGGACCCTTGAGATCGATGATCGTCCGCATCAGCCGGAGCGCCTCGCGCCCATTGGCGCCGATCCAGAAATACTCCCAGGTCTGACCGCGATCGAGCCAATAGCGGTTAGCATGCGGAAAGCTCAGGACCATGGTCGAGCCAGGAAGCAGTATATGCCGTGCTCCGGCATACTCCAACTCGCCGCGGCCGGCGATGGTGTGCTGGATAATGACGAACGGCGCGTCGCCCCGCTTCAGCCCTTCCCAGTTGTAGACCTCGTTGACGCGCTTCTCGAACCCCGCACCGGTGGCCATTACATGGAAGCCGAGCGGCCCCCGCGGCGGGGCGATGGTCTGGATCTTGTGCCCGTGGGCAATGAGGTCGGACAGCATGAAATTACCCGTGATCGCACGTCTTTCCTCTACACCACCGGGCGCCTGTCCCGCTAGATGGAGCCCAATTCAAAGGGGAGGAACGCCATGTCGTTCAAAGTCGCCATCATCGGCGCCGGGTCGGTCGGGTTCACCAAGACCCTCATCTCGGACTTGCTGAAAGTGCCCGAGTTCGCCGATGTCGAGTTCGCGCTGACCGATCTCAACGCCCACAACCTCGACATGATCCACCAGATCATCTCGTCGATCGTAGCGGCCAACAACCTGCCGGCCAAAATCACCGCCACCACCGACCGCCGCGAGGCGATCACCGGTGCGCGCTACATCATGAGCTGCGTGCGGGTCGGCGGACTCGAAGCCTTCGCCCACGACGTCAACATCCCGCTGAAATACGGCGTCGATCAGTGCGTCGGCGACACCATCTGCGCCGGCGGCATCCTCTACGGGCAGCGCAACATCCCGGTGATCCTCGAGTTCTGCAAGGATATCCGCGAGGTCGCCGAGCCGGGCGCGCTGTTCCTCAACTACGCCAACCCCATGGCGATGAACACCTGGGCCGCCGATCTCTACGGCGGCGTCGATATCGTCGGCCTCTGCCACGGCGTGCAGCACGGCGCCCACCAGATCGCCCAGGTGCTCGGCGTCGATGACCGCGATCTCGACTATGTCTGCTCGGGCATCAATCACCAGACCTGGTACATCGACATCCGCGCCAAGGGCCGGAAGATCGAGGCGGACGAACTGATCGCCGGATTCGAAAAACACCCGGTCTATTCCAGGCAGGAGAAGGTCCGCATCGACGTCCTGAAGCGCTTTGGCGTGTATTCGACCGAGTCGAACGGCCACCTCAGCGAATACCTGCCCTGGTACCGCAAGCGCCCCGACGAAATCGAGCGCTGGATCGACATGAGCGACTGGATCCACGGCGAGACCGGCGGCTATCTCCGCCACTCAACCGAGCGCCGGAACTGGTTCGAAACCGATTTCCCCAAGTTCAAGGCCGAGGCGACCAAACCCCTCTCGGAGCACAAGCGTACCACCGAGCACGCCAGCTACATCATCGAGGCGCGCGAAACCGGCCGCACCTATCGCGGCCACTTCAACGTGCGCAACAACGGCATCATCAAGAACCTGCCGGCCGACGCCATCATCGAAAGCCCCGGCTTCGTCGATCGCTTCGGCATCAACATGGTCGAAGGCATCGAGTTGCCGATCGCCTGCGCCGCCACCTGCTCGGTGTCGATCTCGGTGCAGCGCATGAGCGTCGAAGCCGCCATGACCGGCAATATCGACATGCTGAAGCTTGCTGTGCTGCATGACCCGCTGGTCGGCGCCATCTGCACCCCGGACGAAGTCTGGCAGATGGTCGACGAGATGGTCGTTGCCCAGGCCCAGTGGCTGCCGCAATATGCCGACGCCATTCCTGCCGCCAAGGAACGGCTGGCCAAGGGCACGGTGAAGACCAAGGACTGGGCCGGCGCCGCCCGCAAGGTGGTCCGCTCGGTCGAAGAACTGCGCGAAATGAAGGGCGCCCATCACTGAGGCACGGCCTCTCAGTCGTCCCCTCCCCCTTGTGGGGAGGGATCAAGGGTGGGGGTCCACAGCCACCAGCGTTGCGGCCCCACAAGTTAACTCCCGTTAACCCGACTCCCTGCATGGTGGCGGCATGTCCGATGTCGCCACCGCGCTCCTCCAGCTGACCGGCCGTACCGAACCCACCGCCGATCCGGCGCTGGCCGCGGTGAGGCTGGCGCGTGCCACCATCGACGCCCTGATCCTCCGCCTCGGCCAGACCATCGACGCCAAGGTGACCGCACAACTCGCCGGCGGCCTCACCCA
>JBKJMF010000237.1:0-3658 GCA_046596525.1 Devosia sp.
GCCATGTCGCGGAGGCAAGTGACGACGCCGCGCGGATCGGTCGAGCAGGCACCGATCACGGGAATGCCGATGACGCCGAGGGCGACAGCCAGCGTCACCCCGGCGGCGGCGAGGGCGATAAGCAAGTTGCGGCGGTCGTCGGTCCGGCTCAGCGGGGCCTCCGGGGGTGCACGGGCAACCTGCCCGTACCGATCCGGCGTCTCAGGCTGCCTCTGATTTCATCAATTTATAGGTAATCGACTCGTAAAGCGCCTCAAATGAGGCGTCGATGATGTTGGGGCTGACCCCGATGGTATACCAGCGCTCGCCGGTGCCGTCGCGGCTCTCGATCAGCACACGGGTGACCGCGCCCGTGCCGCCGTCCAGAATACGGACCTTGAAATCGACCAGTTCGAGATCGGCGATGCGGGCCGAGAACACGCCCAGGTCCTTGCGCATGGCGAGATCGAGGGCGTTGACCGGGCCGTTGCCTTCGGCCACCGACATCAGCAGTTCGTCACCGATGCGGATCTTCACCACTGCCTCGGTGACGGTGATCTGCTCGCCGCGGGCGTTGTGGCGGCGCTCGACGCTGGCGCGGTAGCTCTCGACGTCGAAGAACTCGGGCAGCGTGCCCAGCACACCGTGGGCGAGGATGAAGAACGAGGCGTCGGCGCCATCATAAGAATAGCCGCGGGCTTCGCGTTCCTTGACCGTCCGCAGCAGCCGCTCGAGGCGCAGGTCGTCCTTGCTGAGCTCGATGCCGTGGCGCTTCAGGGCGGCTAGCAGGTTGGACTTGCCCGCCTGCTGGCTGACCATGATGTTGCGCTCATTGCCGACCGTTTCGGGCGGAACGTGCTCGTAGGTCGAGAAATCCTTGGCCAGCGCCGAGGCGTGGATGCCGGCCTTGGTGGCGAAGGCGGAAGAGCCGACATAGGGCGACTGCCGGGCCGGGGCGCGGTTCAGCAGGTCGTCGAAGGCGCGCGAGATCGAGGTGAGGTCGGCCAGCTGTTCGCCGGTGACGCCGGTTTCGAAGCGATCGGCGAAACCGGGTTTGAGCGCCAGCGTCGGGATCAGGGTGATGAGGTTGGCGTTGCCGCAGCGCTCGCCGATGCCGTTGAGGGTGCCCTGGATCTGGCGGACGCCGGCGGACACGGCCGCAAGCGTGTTGGCGACGGCCTGGCCGGTATCGTCATGGGCGTGGATGCCGAGGTGGGTGCCGGGGGCGACTTTCAGCACTTCGCCGACGATATCAGTGACCTCGGCGGGCATGGTGCCGCCGTTGGTGTCGCAGAGCACCACCCAGCGGGCGCCGGCATCGAGCGCGGTCTGGACGAAGCGCAGGGCGTAGGCGGGGTCGTGCTTGTAGCCATCGAAGAAGTGCTCGCAATCGACCAGCGCTTCCTTGCCGGCGGCGACGGTGGCCTCGACGGTTTCGCGGAGGTTGTCGAGGTTCTCCTCGAGCGGGATGCCGAGCGCGACTTCGACCTGGCGCGACGACGACTTGCCGACGAAGCAGGCGGCATCGGACACGGCGTTGAGGGTCGCCTGTACGCCCGGATCGTTGCCCACCGAGCGGCCGCTCCGCTTGGTCATGCCGAAGGCGGTGAAGATCGCGTCGCGAGTGCGGCTTTCCGCGAAGAACTGGTCGTCGATGACGTTGGCGCCCGGGTAGCCCCCCTCGATGTAATCGACGCCAAGGCGCTCAAGCAGCGCAGTGACCGAGATCTTGTCCTCGAGCGAGAACTCGATGCCGGCCGTCTGCGCGCCGTCACGCAGCGTGGTGTCGAAGAGGTAGAGGCGTTCCTTGGGGGCAGTCATCGCGGGGTACTCAGTTACGGGGTGGCCATTCGGCCGTGTCGTGATCGGGGTGCTGGCGGTTGGAGGCACTAATTCGCCCGAGGCGGCCTTCGGGATCGACCGAGTAGGTCGCGGTATCGCCCGGTAGTTCGCCGAGGTGGTCGTACCAAGCGACGCGGCTCTCATTGCCGTATTGCACGATGGGCGGCACGCGATCCGGCTCGTCGAAGGCACCGGAGAGGACACCGATGTCAGGCGCCCAGGGGTAGTCGAAGATCAGCGGCGTGCCGCAGTTGGCGCAGAAACCGCGATTGGCGAGTTCGGAGCTTTTGAACCAGCTGATCTCGCCGCGAGTCATGTGGAAATTGGACTTCTGGACTGGGCAGATGACGGCGAACGGCCCGCCGACCGCCTTCTGGCACATGCGGCAGTGGCAGACATGGACGTTGTCGGGCTGCGCATCGACGAAGAAGCGGACCGCGCCGCACTGGCAACCGCCGCTCAAATGAACTTCACTCATGGTGTACTCGCGGGACCCAGTCGGTGGTGTCGTGATCAGGGTGCTGGTTGTTGGTGATGCGGATGCCGGGGACCTGGTCGGCATCCTCCTCCTCGGTGGTGCCGAGCAGCTTTGCGCCCTCGATATCGATGATCGAGGGATGCCGGCTTTCCTTACCGAGCTGGTAGAGGATCGGGATCAGGTGCGGGGTATCGAACGACCCGACGGCCAGCGACACATGCTCACCCTTCAGCCACTGGAAGAACAGGTGCGTACCGCAATCCTTGCAGAAGCCGCGGTCCACTTGTTCGGAGCTGCGGAATGTCGAGGGGGTGCCGCGCGTCCAGGTCAAGTGCTCGTTGCGCACGCCGACCAGCGGGGCGAACAGGTTGCCCGTCGCCTTCTGGCACATGCGGCAGTAGCAGACATGCGGATTGTCGCGCAGTTCTCTGGCGTGGAAACGCACCGCGCCGCACTGGCAGCCGCCGGAATACTCGTGGAAGCGATAGCTGTCGTTGTTCGTAGCAGTTTGGCTCACATTCCGCCTCCCGCGAACCGGTCCGTGGTTTCGATCAGGTGATGCAGGATGCCGGGCTGGCTCAGCGCGTGGCCCTGCCCCTCGACCATGATGAACTCCGCCTCGGGCCACGCCTGATGCAAATCCCAGGCGGTCTGTGGCGGACAGCAGACATCGTAGCGGCCCTGGACGATGACGCTGGGGATATCCCGGAGCTTACCGGCGTCCCTGATCAGCTGGCCTTCGTCCATCCAGCCGGCATGGACGAAATAGTGGTTCTCGATGCGGGCGAAGGCGAGCGCATATTCCTCGCCGTAGAACGCGTCGCTGACCTGCGGATCGGGCAGCAGCGTGATGGTCTCACCTTCCCAGCGGGCCCATTCGCGGGCGGCGCCGAGCCGGATGTCGCGGTCCGCGCTGGTGAGGCGGCGGCGATAGGCAGCGATCATGTCGTGCCGCTCTTCGGGCGGGATCGGCGCGACGAAGCGCTCCCACTTGTCGGGGAAGAGCAGCGAGGCGCCGTGCTGGTAGTACCAGAGCAGCTCCCAGCGGCGGAGCGTGAAGATGCCGCGCAGCACCAGCTCGGTGGCCCGGTCCGGGTGTTTTTGCGCGTAGGCAAGTGCGAGGGTGGAGCCCCAGGAGCCGCCGAACACCAGCCACTGCTCGACGCCGACCATTTCGCGCAGCCGCTCGATATCGGCGACGAGGTCCCAGGTGGTGTTGTGCTCGAGTTCGGCGAAGGGCCGCGACTTGCCGCAGCCGCGCTGATCGAACAGCAGCACGTCGTAGCGCGAGGGGTCGAAGACGCGGCGCTGGCTGGGATTGATGCCGCCGCCGGGGCCGCCATGGAGGAACACCGCGGG
>JBKJMF010000235.1:0-6706 GCA_046596525.1 Devosia sp.
CATGCCGGCGCTCATCGAGCCGTCTCCGATCACGGCCACGACCTTGTTATTCTGGCCCTTCTGGTCGCGGGCGGCGGCAAACCCCAGCGCCGCCGAAATCGAGGTCGACGAGTGCGCGGTGCCGAAGGTGTCGTATTCGCTTTCGTCGCGCCGCGGAAAGCCGGCGATGCCGCCCAGTTGCCGCAGGGTGTGCATGCGGTCGCGGCGGCCGGTCAGCACCTTGTGCGGATAGGCCTGGTGGCCGACGTCCCAGATCAGGCGGTCGTTCGGCGTGTCGAAGGTGGCGTGCAGGGCCACGGTCAGCTCGACCACGCCGAGGCCGGCGCCGAGATGGCCGCCGGTCACCGACACGGCGTCGATCACTTCGGCGCGCAACTCGTCGGCGAGCTGGCGCAGTTCATCGCGGGACATCGATTTCAGGTCGGCAGGTGTCGATACGCGATCGAGCAGCGGTGTTTGGGGCTTGTCCAAAAATGCCGATCCTTCGCCGGTGCGGCCCGGTCTCCTATGAAAGACTTAGAGGCTCGGGTTCGGCATTGCAACGCCCGGAAGCGCGGCCTTTTAGCGCTCTGCGACGAGCTGAAGACCATCCGTCACGAAGCGGTCGTAAGCGGGAATTGCGGCGTTGTCGGGAAGGAAGGCGACGCGGCCGGTCAACGGTCCGAGTTCGGTGCCCTTTTCGAGGTAGCCCTCCGCTTCCGTCATCTCGGCCCAGAACGCGGTGCTCATCATCACCGGCTGCACCAGAGTGTCGTTGACGTGGTCGATTTCCGGGGCAACCAGCTCCATGTCGCGGAGCTCGATGCTCTGGTTGGGCTGGCGGCTCAGCGCCAGGTCGGCGAGCGCGGCCTGCATCGGCTGCGATGCTTCGTTGCCGGTCAGCGCGTTGAAGGTCATGTCGAACATGCCCTTCAGCGTCGGGAAGGTCTCGGCGCCGCCGAGCGAAGCGGTCTGGATGCTGTCGGGGTTGAGCAGCTGTTCCCTGGTCGGCAGGCTGGAGGCGACGGCGTTCTCACGCTCGATGATCATCTGCAGCGCCTTTTCGGCGGCCGGGTTGGTGCTGGTCGGCACATAGGCGGTGACCATGTCGTCGCCCTTGGGTGTCATCAGCAGCCGCGGCTTGGGCAGCGGCTGGTCGATCGCGGCAAGCGCAGCAACCGCGGTTTCGCCGGTGTCGCTGCCAAGCGGTGAGCGCGTGGCGAGCTGAATGCGGGCGGATTTGGTGAGCGGCACCGGCGCGCCAACGGCCTCGAAAGCCGAAATGTCGACGGCGGGCGGCAGGGCTGCGACGTTGATGCTGCCCTCGGCCCTGGTGCGGAATACCGGCACCGGGGCGGTAACCTCGAAGGTCGGAACGACGCGCTGCGCCGGCTCTTCGGCCGAAGCCAGCATGATCGTCGCGCCACCATCACCCAGCGTGCGCGGGCGCAGGGCCGGGATCGGGGCGGTCTCGCCGGCATTGTCGGCCATCATGATTGCCGGAGCGCTCTCGAAGATCGCGTCGCCGTTGCAGGGCACGGTGTGGCACTTGGTCCACTGCGCCTGCGCATAGGCGCGGCCGTCATTGGACAGTGGCTTGCCGTCGGTAGGCAGATGCAGGGTCTTGCCGTCGGGGAAGACCTTCTTCAGCTGGGCGCGGGTCATGCGCGGCCAGGCGCGGACGTTGCCGGTGTCCATGTGGACGAAGGGGCTGCCGGAGGTCGGATAGAATCCGACACCGCCGACCTGATGCTTCATGGCGGTAGCGCGCAGCTTCGACAGGTTCACGCCGGGAATGAAGACGTCCATCGCCTTGCCGCGCATGTGCTGCGAATTGTCGGCGACGCCGGAGGACCGGGAGGCCAGCATCTTGTTGGTCTTGGGCGAGCGGTAGGACGAAACGATGTTGTAGGGCTGGCTGGCGCCGACTTCCTGATACACTTCCCAGAGCAGGTCGAAGAGGGCCGGATCCATCTTCGTGGGCTCTTTGGTGCGCCAGTCAGCCAGGAAAACGTTGAGCTGGCGCAACACCTTCTGGTCGTACTGGCCGTTGCGCTTGTAGGTGAAGCTGCCGGTTTCGCCGGTATGGGTGTGGTGCAGATAGAGCGTGCGGTCGCTGCCACTGGCCGCGCTTACCGGCGCGATGCTCGGCGGCAAAAGGACGGTCAAAGCCATCGTCGCGGCGAAGAACAGCCGCGGCAGCGCCCGCCAAATTCCCAACAGTTTCCCCAACACGCCCCGAACGACCCGTTGCAACCCAATAGACGAGAAAGCCTAGCGCCAGTTCGATGAGAATACATTAACGCTAATGCCCGGTAAGCCAAGTGAGGCGGCCACCGTGCCACTTTCTAGGCAGAAAATCCGGCTGAACCAAGGCCGAATTCCTAAGCAGTCGTAAACGCTTGGCCAATTGACGGCCCGCGTCATCATGCGAAAGGGCCGGCGCCTCGCGGCTGCCGACCCTCTCTTCTAGTCCCGAATGGGGAGCGATGCTATTCGGCGAGCAGTTCTTTCAACCGCTGGTTCATGCCGTACACATCGCCATAGGAGCGGATCGTGCCGTCGGCGTCGACACGCAGCGTGAAGTACGAAATATGCACCGGAATGTGGGTCTTGAGGTTCACCCAGCGCTCGGTATCACCGAACATCGCCTCGAGCTTGGCAGCGTCCAACTCGGGCTCGAGCTTCAATAGCGCATCGGCGAAGTCCATCGGGTTCTCGACGCGAACGCAGCCGTGGCTGTAGGCACGGAACGAGCGCGAAAACAGCGACTTGGACGGCGTATCGTGCAGGTAGATGTCGTGCTGGTTGGGGAACAGGAACTTGATCCGTCCCAGTGCATTGCCGGCACCCGGGCGCTGCCGGATGTGGAACTTGTTGATGTTGGTCTGGGTCCAGTCGACGGCCGACGCGTTCACCACCTTGCCGCCGTACAGCATTTCCATGTTCTGGCTCTGCAGATAGCCAGGGTTGGCCATCAGGTGTGGCTTGATCTCGTTGGTGGCGATCGAGGCCGGCACGTTCCAGTACGGATTGACGACGATGTGCTCGATCTCGTCGTTGAACAGCGCGGTCTGGTGCGCGGGCGTCCCCACCACAACGCGGGTGGTGTAATGGACCTGATCCTTGTCCATGATCCACAGGCGGAACTCGGGGATGTTCACCGTCACCTGGAAGTCGCCGTAGTCGTTCGGCTCCCAGCGCCAGCGCTCCATGTTGGCGACGATGTCTTCCTTGGTGGTGGCCGCGCCGCCATTCAGCGCCGCAATCGTCGCCGGCCCGATGACGCCATCGCCATTGAGCCCGAGCGTTTCCTGGTAGGCCTGCACCGCGGCAACCAGCGGTTCGTCGTAGTTGAGGTCGACGGTAACGGTGGCGCCGGCGGTTTCCGGGATATCGGGCTCGGGCACATCGAGGCGCTGGCGCAGCAGCGTGACGCGCTCATCCTGCATGCCGGGCTTCAGCAGCTTCCCCTCGGGAATGGTGATCGCCGCATCCATCACGGCGCCGTCGTAGAACTTCGCCAGTGCCGCCTTGAGGCCGAGGAATTCCGGCTGGGTGGGCGACAGTGCCAACAGAATCTGGTCCGGCTCGCTGCTGTCGGCGAGCTTCACCAGCATCTCGGCTTCGTTGATGCGCTTGGGTGTGATGGTCCAGGTGTCGTTGACCGCGGTCGGCGTGATACGGCCACCGAAGGCGTCCTGCGCATAACGGATTGCCGCTGAAGAGAAGGCGGTTTCGAGCGCTGCGAGCTCGCCCGGATCGGTACCGGCGGCGGCCACGTTGAGGTCGGCGGTCAGGTAATCCGACGGGCGAAAGCCCTCGAGTTCGGAATCCTTGAACACCTCGATGATCTTCTCGGCATTGGGCGAGAAAGCGATGGAGCCGTCGGCGCCCTTGGTGAGCCAAAGCGGCTCGAAGTGGCGCGAGCCGTAGAAGAAGTAGAGCTTCTGCGTCTGCTGGTAGGAACGCGTGCCCTTCTCGGCGGATGCGTAAGCGGCGGAGAGACCGGCCTTGATGATGCGTGCCAGCTCGGTCTTGGGCGGAGCGATGACGATGCGGGTGGTTTCGATGCCGGCAACCGTGACGGTTTCCTGGGCCCAGGCTTGCGTAAAGATCGCAAATGGCGACGCAAACACCACCGTGCCCGCCAACAACAAGGCCTTCAGCATAGTCATTAAGTACTCCGTGCCCGGCTCGAGGGCTGGCAAGGGGCGGTGCGAGGGGGAGGACTCGGCACTTTTGCCCCAGATATCCATTTTGCTTAGCCCACAAAGCTTAACGCTGACAATTCCTCGCGATTTTGTGAGTTAGGTCTGTGGACTTGGTGCAACTATCGCCCGATCCCCTTAGGCGGCGTCGCTCTCCAGGTCCTCGTCCAAACCGTACTCACGCAGCTTGCGGTAAAGTGTCGACCTGCCGATGCCCAGCGCCCTCGCTACCCGCGACATGCGGTAGCCATAGTGGCGCAGCGCGAACACGATCAGTTCGCGCTCGACATCGGCGAGGGCGGCGACTTCGCCACTCGGGGCAACGAAGCGGTCGGGGACCGCACCTTTGCTCACAACCTCGCGTAGGGGAGCGATAGCGTCGTCGATGTGAACCGGGGCTGAAGGGCCGGGCGTGCTCGACGCAAGCTTCAGCGCCTCCGCTCGACCGGCGCCTAGCGCCACGATCTGCGGGAAATCGGCGCTTTCGAGATATGCCCCGTCGGTGAGAACGACCGCGCGGTACACGGCGTTCTCCAACTGCCGGATATTCCCGGGCCAGTTGTAACTGCGCAGCAGCGCCAGCGCCGGCTCCGAGATTCCGACGATGCGCCTGCCGGCTTCGGCCGCAAGACGGGCGATGAAGTGCTCAATCAGTACCGGCAGGTCTTCCATCCGGTCGCGCAGCGGCGGCACGTAGAGCGGGAAGACGTTGAGCCGGTAATAGAGATCCTCGCGGAAGGCGCCGGCCTTGGTAAGGTTCAGCAACCGCCGGTTGGTCGCCGAGATCAGCCGCACATTGACGCGCACCGGCTTGTCGGCTCCGACCGGCTCGATCTCGCCCTCCTGGATGACGCGCAGCAGCTTGACCTGCATCTCGTTCGGCAACTCACCGACCTCATCGAGGAAGATAGTGCCGCCATGGGCCTCCATGAACTTGCCGGGGTGGTCGGCGATGGCGCCGCTGAAGGCGCCCTTGCGGTGGCCGAACAGGGTCGACTCGATCAGATTGGCAGCGATGGCGCCGCAGTTTACGGTGACGAACGGCTTTCCCGCCCGGTCGCCGGACCCCTGGATCACCCGCGCCACCAGTTCCTTGCCAACCCCGGCCTCGCCTTCGATCAACACCGGAATGGTCGATTTTGCTGCCTTCGTGCAGAGCGACAGCACGCGGTCCATGCTCGGCGCGCGGGTGACGATGTCAGCGATGCCGAGCGTTCCACTCATCCGGCTGCGGTCGGTGCGGACCATGGTCTCGAGTTCGCCGAGCTTCAGCGCGTTGCGCAGCGACATGATCAGCCGCTCGGGCGCCACAGGCTTGACGAAGAAATCGGCGGCGCCCTGGCGCATTGCAGTGACGACAGTGTCGAGTGACGAGTGCCCGGTCTGGACGATCACCGGGGTCGAGAGCCCATCGCGGCGCATCGCCTCCATCACCGCCATGCCATCGAGGTCGGGCATCACCAGATCGAGAACCATGGCGCCGATGCCGGGGTCGGCGTGGAGCAGTTCCAGGGCCTGCCTGCCGCTTGTCGCAGTGACCGCAGCGAAGCCGGCCCGATTGGCGACCTCCGAGGTCAGCCGCAGTTGCACCAGGTCGTCATCGACTATCAGAACGCGCGTCATGGTCCTCCAGGACTTTTCGTTGCACGAATGCCTATCCGGCGAATCGCGCTGTGCCGTTTTGGAGCAGCATGGGAGGGGTGGGTTAAGAGGCGATTAAGCCTGATGAATTCGGCTTCCGCTTCACATCGGCGGGCCCGGTGGCTAAGGTCGCGCCGCTTTTGAAGAGGTGATGAATTGTCGAAGATCGAACTGACGCGTGCGCCCGAAGCCCGGGCCCAGAAGGGTCACAACCAGCTTGGCGACATGCCGGTGTGGAACCTCGACGATCTCTACACCAGCAACGACGCGCCCGAACTGAAAGCCGATCTGGCCGCGGCCAAGGCCGACGCCAAGAGCTTCGAGGCCGACTACAAGGGCAAGCTCGAGCCGCTGGCGAAATCCGGCAAGCTGATCGACGCGATCAAGCGCTACGAAGCGCTGGGCGATCTCAGCGGCAAGCTCGGCTCCTACGCGTTCCTGCAATATGTGCGGAACACCCAGGAGCCCGACAAGGTGAAGTTCCTCGGCGACCTCAGCCAGGCGCTCACCGACCTCTCGACCGGCCTCATCTTCTTCGGCCTGGAGCTCAACCGCATCGACGAGGGCGTGCTCGAAACAGCGCTCGCCGGCAATGCCGAACTCGGCCGCTACCGCCCGTGGTTCACCGAACTGAGGAAGGCCAAGCCCTACCAGCTCGAGGACAAGATCGAAGAGCTGTTCCACGAAAAGTCGGTTACCGGCGCCGGCGCCTGGAACCGGCTGTTCGACGAGACCATGGCCGGCCTCAAGTTCAACGCCGACGGCGAAGAGCTGAACCTCGAATCGACGCTCAACTATCTCTCCGACAAGGACGAGACCAAGCGCGAAGCGGCGTTCGGCGGCATCTCGAAGACGCTGCACGGCAACGAGAAGCT
>JBKJMF010000595.1:0-5835 GCA_046596525.1 Devosia sp.
CTCGCCTACCACGACGCGCTGACCGGCCTGCCCAATCGAACCCTGTTCTACCGCCGCATCGGCAGTGCCTTCGAGAACCTCGATGCCACCGGCTTCGCCGTGCTCTGCCTCGATCTCGATGGCTTCAAGCCGATCAACGACACTCTCGGCCACGCCGCCGGCGACGCGCTGCTGCGCCAGTTCGCGGCCCGGCTCGGCAGCTGCCTTGGCCCGATGGATAGTGCGGCGCGCATGGGCGGCGACGAGTTCGCCGTGCTCCATCGCGGCGGCACCGCAGAGAGCACCCAGGATCTTGCGCACCGCATCTGTGAGGCGACCCTCGCCCCCTATGACCTCGATGGCCAGGTGCTCACCATCGCGGTCGGCATCGGTATCGCTATCGCCGGCGGCGATGGCAGCGATACCGACCAGTTGCTGCACAATGCCGATGTGGCGCTCTATGCCGCCAAGCGCGATGGCCGCGGCAGCATCCGGTGCTTCGAGCCCGAGCTCAACCGCGTCAACGTCGATCGCCGCCGCATGGAGGTGGATCTCAAGCGCGCACTAGAATTTGGCGAGTTCGAGTTGCACTTTCAGCCAATTCTCAATCTTCGAAAGCATGCATTTTCAGGCTTCGAAGCGCTGCTGCGCTGGCGCCACCCCGAGCGCGGTCTGGTCCCACCCTGCGACTTCATCCCCGTCGCCGAGGACACCGGCCTCATCGTTCCGATCGGCGACTGGGTGATCCGCGAGGCCCTCGCCGAGGCGGCGCGCTGGCCCGATGGGCTGAAGATCGCGGTCAACGTCTCGTCGGTTCAACTCGTTCGCGGCAGCCTGATTACCACGCTGGTACAAGCCCTTGCCGCCTCCGGCATCGCCCACGAGCGGGTCGAGATCGAGATCACCGAGTCGGTGTTCCTCGAAAACTCCGAGCAAAGCCTCGACGCCCTCCGCCAGCTCCGCGCCCTGGGCGTCCGCATCGCCCTCGACGACTTCGGCACCGGCTTCTCGGCGCTCGGCTACCTCCTCGCCTTCCCCTTCGACAAGATCAAGATCGACGGCACCTTCGTCCGCGCCCTCGACAGCACCGAAGGCGCCAAGACCATCGTCGGCGCCGTGGCCGATATCGGCGCCCGCCTCGACATGGAAACCACTGCCGAAGGCATCGAGACGCCGGAGCAGCTGAAAGGCGTCCACGCCGCCGGTTACACCGAAGCGCAGGGCTACCTGATCTCCCGCCCGATGTCGCGCGAAGCGGTCCGCCGGCTGTTCGTCGAAGCCTTCGACAGCATGCCCGAGGAGCCGCTCCAACAGCTCGCCACCGGCTAGTCATTCGACCGTCATACACCTGTCACGGCAGCGTCTTTTGCCAGGTGCACGCATCCCGAATACTTTCAGGAGCGTCACGATGACAGATCGTTTGAAGACCCGCGCGCGCCCGACGCGCCGCCAGTCGTTCACCACCAAGTATTCCGACCTGATGGCCGAAGGTTTTTCGCGCCGCACCGTGCTGAAGGGCCTGCTCGCTGGCACCGCTCTCGCCGGTTCTGGGCTTGGCTTCGGTAGCGCCGCCGCCGCTGCGACCAACTCACCCTCGACCCTCACCTTCCCCGAGCTCGAGCGCATCACCGACAAGACCGACCACTGGCCCGAGGGCTATCGCCGCCAGATCCTGCTGCGTTGGGGCGATCCGCTGTTCGCCGACAGTCCGGCCTTCGACCTCGCGACCTTGGATGGCCCCGCGTCCGAGAAGCAGTTCGGCTACAACAACGACTTCACTGCCTTCCTGCCGCTGCCGCTTGGCTCGGGCAGCAATGACCACGGCCTGCTGGTCGTGAACCACGAGTATGCTTCTCCCCACCTGATGTTCCCCGGCGTCACCTATGACGACTACAAGGAAAAGCTGAGCGACGACCAACTGCGTGCCCTGGCCGGTTCCACCGGCATTTCCGTGGTCGAAGTGAAGCGCGACGGCGCCGACTGGGCGACCATCCTCGACAGCAAGTACAACCGTCGTGTCCACCTCGGCACCGAGATGCGCATTTCCGGTCCTGCCGCCGGCGACGACCGGTTGAAGACCAAGGCCGATCCCACCGGCACCATCGTCTTCGGCTCGATCTCCAACTGCTCGGGCGGCATCACCCCCTGGGGCACCATGCTCTCGGGTGAAGAAGGCGGCATGGACGTCTTCGCCGGCGACTACACCAAGCTGCCCGATCAGGACCTGGTCGAGCGCCAGGGCTGGGACGAGGACGAGAACGATGGCTACGCCCTGAGCCGCATTGAGTCCCGCTTCCGCTTCGAGGACGAGCCCAACGAGTGGATGAAGTTCGACTGGGTGGTCGAGATCGACCCGTTCGATCCCGAGGCCAAGCCGGTGAAGCGCACGGCGCTCGGCCGCTTCACCCACGAGGGCGCCCAGGTTGCCGTCGCACCCGATGGCCGCGTGGTTCTCTACATGGGCGACGATGACGACTTCGAGTACCTCTACAAGTTCGTCACTTCGAAGCCCTGGAACCCGACCGACCGCGCTGCCAACAAGGACCTGCTCGACGACGGCACGCTCTACACCGCCCGCTTCGACGCCGAAGGCAAGATGACCTGGCTGCCGCTGGTGCAGGGGCAGGGCCCGCTGACGCCCGAGAACGGCTTCCACAGCCAGGCCGACGTTGTCCTGCGCACCCGCATGGCCGCCGACCTTCTCGGCGCCACTCCGATGGACGCCCCGGAAGGCTTCGTGCCGCATCCCACGACCGGTCGCGTCTATATCGCGATGACCGAGAACGAGGACCGCCTCCCGGCCGGCGAGGGCGACGCGGGCGAGCAGGTCAACGTCGCCAACACCCGCTCGCCGAACCCCGACGGGCATATCCTCGAGCTGACCCCGCCGGGCGCCCCGGACGCGCCCGACCATGCCGCCACCGACTACACCTGGGATGCCTTCATCCTCTGCGGCGATCCCAAGGACCCGGCGGCCGACGCGATGTGTCACCCGGAAACCTCGGACAATGGCTGGTTCACCGACCCCGACAATCTGTCGATCGATCCCGCCGGCCGCCTCTGGATCACCACCGACGGCCCGCCCGACGCCGGCTTCAACGACGCCCTCTACGCCGCCGATACCGACGGCGCCGGCAAGGCCCTGCCCAAGCTGTTCTACCTGCCGCCGGTCGGTTCCGAAGTCTGCTCGCCCGCCTTCACCCCGGACGGCAAGACCCTCTTCATCTCCATCCAGCACCCCGGCGACCTCCGCCTCGAAGACGGCGAAGACGCCACCAGCATCGCCGACGCCGGCACCAACTGGCCCGACTTCATCGACGGCCAGGGCCCGCGCCCGTCCCTGCTGGTGATCACCAAGGACGATGGCGGGGTCGTAGGCAGCTGACCGCCTCCACGGCGCGCAGACCCCTCATCCGGCGCTACGCGCCACCTTCTCCCCGACGGGGAGAAGAATACCGCCGCATCGGTGATCACCTCTATTCCTCTCCCCGTCGGGGAGAGGGTGGATCGCGCGTAGCGCGAGTCGGGTGAGGGGTTTGAGGCACGATCTTGCAAGCAAGAAAGGCGGGGATCGCTCCCCGCCTCTGTCTGTTCACTCCTGAAACCCCAAGTTTCAGAGCTTGTCGGTGATCGCCGAAGTAAACGCGCCCGACGGCTTCGTCGTGATGATCTTCTGGTCGAGCAGGGCCTTCTCGGTGCGCTCATAGGCGGCTGCGTCGAGCTTGAAGTCCTTGGCGTCGACGAGCTTGGCCACTTCGCCCATCATGTACTTCTGATGGTCGAGGGTCTGTGCGCCGGACTCGTCGTTGTCGAGCACGATCTGCGCGGCCTCATCGGGGTTGGCGATCGCATAGTCCCAGCCCTTCTGCGAAGCGCGGACGAAGCGGACCATCTTGTCGGCGAAAGCCGGGTCGGCGAGCTTGTCTTCCATCGCATAGAGGCCGTCCTCGAGCAGGTCGTTGCCGAGGTCGGTGTAGTTGAAGATCACCAGCTTGTCGGTGGTGAAGCCGGCGTCGATCGCCTGGCCCAGTTCGTTGTAGGTCATCACCGAGATACAATCGGCCTGCTTCTGCACCAGCGGCTGCACATCGAACGACTGCTTCAGGACGTTCACGCCATCGGCGCCGCCCTCGGTCGGGACGCCCAGCTTGTTCATCCAGGCGTAGAACGGATACTCGTTGCCGAAGAACCAGACGCCGAGCGTGTGACCCTTGAAGTCGGCTTCGGTCTGCACCGGGCCATCCTTGGGGCAGATCATCAACAGGCCGGACTTCTTGAACGGCTGCGCGATGTTGACGAGGCCTACGCCCTGCTCACGAGCTGCCAGCGCACCACCCATCCAGTCGACGATCACGTCAGCGCCGCCACCGGCGATCACCTGCTCGGGGGCGATATCAGGCCCACCCGGCTTGATCGTGATGTCGATGTTTTCTTCGGTGTAGAAGCCCTTGTCCTTGGCGACGAAATAGCCAGCGAACTGCGCCTGCGTCACCCACTTGAGCTGCAAGGTGACCGGATCGGCCGCCCAGCTCGCGGTAGCACCGAGCGCCAGCGCGCCCGCTACCAGACCAACGAGAAGCTTTTTCATTTTTGACGTTTCCCTTTTCCCCTGATTACGCCCGACCACCACGGACGGACGGATGCCAGAAAGTGACTGCCCGCTCGACGAGCGCCACCAGCCAGTAGAAGACAGAGCCCGCTAACGCCGCCACGGCGATCTCTGCCCAGACCATCTCGACGTTGAGCTTGCCGATCTCGGACGAGATGCGAAAGCCCATGCCGACGATGGGTGTCCCGAAGAATTCAGCCACGATTGCGCCGATCAGCGCCAGAGTCGAGTTGATCTTCAATGCGTTGAAAATGAACGGCGCCGCTGCCGGCAGCCTGAGCTTGAACAGCGTCGACCAGTACCCGGAAGCATAAGTGCGCATCAGATCGCGCTCCATGTGCCCGGCGGCGTTCAGCCCGGCGACGGTGTTCACCAGCATCGGGAAGAACGTCATGATGACGACCACCGCCGCCTTGCTCGGCCAGTCGAACCCGAACCACATCACCATGATCGGCGCGATGCCGATCAGCGGCAGCGCCGAGATGAAGTTGCCCAGCGGCAGCAGCCCGCGCTTCAGGAACGGCGACCTGTCAACCGCGATAGCGACGAGAAAACCCGCGCCGCACCCGAGCACATAGCCGGCCAGCACCGCCTTGAGGAACGTCTGCTGGAAATCGGCGGCGATCTTGGGGATGTTGTTGATCAGCGTGTCCCAGATCCCCGATGGCGAAGGCAGCAGCACCTTGGGCACATTGCCGCCGCGGGTGATCGCCTCCCAGGCAACGAAGATCGCCACCCCGAAAATCGTCGGGATCAGCACGCCAACGATCTCGGGCGCCTCATCGCGCCCGATGGCGCGCGCCAAGCGCTCGGCGAACAGCCAAGCGAACAGCCACGCCGCGACCAGCGCAAACCAATAGCCAGGCTCGGCCTGCTGCAGCGTATCGAGCGCCAGCATCAGCGCCACCGCCCCAACCGCCGCCAAGGCCCCATCGATCCAGTAGCTCAAGGGGATGCGAAAGCGGATCAGGCTGAACACCCCGAACACCAGGAACACCCCAACGGCCGGGAACTCCCAGACCGGCAGCGGCGCCCCTTCGGTCGAGGCGAAATCAAAGATCAGCGCCAACAGCGCAAAGCCCGACGCGAAGGCGGCCAACACCCGTTGCAGCGACGTCATGCCCGCGCCCCGAGTTGCTTGTTGGTGACCCGCTCCGCCAGCCCCACCAGCGCGATCAACGCCCCGGCCAGCAACGCCGCCGCAAACAGCGCCGACCAGATCTGGATGGTCTGCCCATAATACGAAC
>JBKJMF010000619.1:0-2795 GCA_046596525.1 Devosia sp.
CGGCCTTGGCATCAGCCTCGGCCTGTGCAGCAGCAGCGGCCGCCTCGGCGTCGACGTCAGCCTGCGGATTGGCAGCGGGTTCGCCGGCGGCGGTGATCGCCGCGATGCATTCCTCGACACTGGAATAGCCGTTCACGATGCAGGCCTCGGTAAGGGCCTGATTTGCATTGCTGATCGCATCAGCGTCGCCAGAAGCCTGGGCTTCGAGCAGGGCCTGGTATTCGGCCTGCTGGGCGTACGCAGCGCTCGGCACCAATGCGAGAACGGCGAGACTGGTGCCGGTTAGGAGCCAGTTTCGAAAGCGCATGGGTTTTATCCTTGTTCTGGAGTCGTTGGTTTTGGAGTCAGTTGTGGGAGAAGTGACGCAGTCCTGCTGAACCGAACCTGAACGTCCGGCAGACCTTCCGCAGAGTGAATTAGCCCCATCAATGGCCGAACGCGGCAAGCCGCGTGCGGTTCCGTACGCGCGACAGGACCGGGCAATCGTGGCACCAGTTGGGCCGCCACCGCGCTTGGTTCAATGGACGGATTCGGCCGCGGCAGCCTAGGGTGCACTGCCCAATTCGTGCGATCCGGTTGGGGCGCATCATGGAGTCGAATGTGGGCGACCTTCTCAGCTACTGGCCATTCGTCGTCGGCCTGCTCGCCACCGGCGTCATCTCCGGCGTCGCAGCCGGGCTGCTGGGTATCGGCGGCGGCGCCATCATCGTGCCGGCGCTGGCGGGCGCGCTGTCGCTGCTCGGCTATGAAAGCGACGTGGTGCAGCACATAGCGGTGGGCACTTCGCTCGCCATCATCATTCCCACCGGCATCGCCAGCGCCCGGGCGCACGATAAGCGCGGTGCCGTGGATCACCGCATCCTGAAGCTCTGGGCGCCGGTGATCGTCGTCGCAACCTTCGTCGGCGGGCTGATGGCAGGGCTCTACACCGGCGACGTGCTGCGCATCGTGTTCGGCGTAGTGGCGCTGTTCATCGCCGCCAATATCGTCCTGCCGTTCCAGGAACGGCTGATGGGGCACCTGCGCGATTCGGCGCTGACGCACCGCATCTCGGCGGCGGTGGTCGGCTACATCTCGGCGCTGATGGGCGTAGGGGGCGGCTCGCTGAGCGTGCCGACGATCCATGCCTTCGGCGCCACGATGCATAAGGCAGTGGGAACCGGCGCCGCGATCGGCGTGTTCATCGCGCTCTCGGGGACGCTGGGCTTCATCATTTCGGGCTGGAGCGTCGCAGGCCGTCCGCCGCTGAGCCTCGGTTATATCAACCTCGTGGCGCTGGTGCTGATCGGCCTAACCGCAGCGCTGTGCGCCCCGTTCGGCGCCGCCTTGGCCCACAAGCTGCAGCAGCGCACCCTGAAGATCACCTTCGCGGTGTTCCTGACGCTGGTCGGGCTGAACATGATCTGGAAGGCGATCGCCGGGTAGGGCGGATGGGCACGCAGAGCGCACCCACCCGAAGCGTCATCAGTCCGCAAAGTCCCAGGTCACCTGGACGTTGATCGAGTAGCTGAGTTCGCCGCCTTCGATCGGCACGGACGCGCCGATCGAGTCCTCGGCGACGGCCTTCATCATGTAGGGCTGCGGCGCCCCCATGCCCTGGGTTTCGTTGATGTTGCGGATGTCACCGAGTTCTTCGCCGGCGACTTCGGCATAGAGCTGGGCCTTGGCCTTGGCGTCGGCGAAGGCGGCCTTGCGGGCTTCGTTATAGAGCTTGGACGGATCGGCTACCGAGAAGGTGACGCCGTTGATGGTGTTGGCGCCGACGGTCACGGCCTTGTCGAGCACCGAGCCGAGCTTGGCCAGTTCGCGGACGCGGACGTTCACGTTGTTGAACACCTGATAGCCGTTGATCTTGGGCGGCAGCTGGTAGCCGTTGGCGTCGCGAGCGTCGGAATAGACGTAGTTCGGGTTCACCGAAAAGCCCGAGGTCTGGATGTCGCGCGCTTCGATGCCGGCGGCCTTCAGTGTCTCGATCAGTTCGCCCATCGCCTTGGTGTTGGCGTCGAGCGCTTCGCGGGCGGTGGCGCCCTGGCTGGTGACGCCGGAGTTCACGAAGGCAGTGTCGGGGGTCGCTGTCACTTCACCGATACCGCTGATCGAAATGTTGCCGTTCATCGTGGCCTCCTGGGCCAGCGCCGGGGCGGCGCTCAATGCGGTTGCGAGGAGCAGGGGAATGAAAACGGCAGTAAACAACGGACGCATGCGTCTCTCCTATGTGGCCTTTGACAGGGAAAAATGTCCCAGCCAATCCGGGTGTTAGTGCGGCGCAGATGAATGGACTTTGAACGCCGCTTTCGAGACATAAGACGCCGGAGCTCGAATGATCCTTGGGGCGCAGGCCGACGAAAGTTTGAGTTACGTGCCTCGGCGTCCGCTGGACAGGCTTTGGGGCGGCGGGTTAGGTAGCCCGGCAAAAACCGGGGGAGTGCCGTGGCCAATCCGATCGTTCCAAGCGAAGGCGTGCTGCTCGGTCGAGCCAGAGTGCCCGGATATGAGCATCCGCGGCTAATCACGGTGCGCGGCGACGACATCGTCGACATCACCACCAAGACCGCGCCGACCTCGCGCGACGTCGCGGAACGCGACGACCCGGCGGCTTATGTCGCCTCGGCGAAGGGCCCGGTGATTGGCAACCTGCACCAGATTCTCGCGAACTCCTGGTCCGGCAAGACCGACCCCAAGGCGCCATCACTGCTGTCGCCGATCGACCTGCAGGCGGTGAAGGCCGCCGGCGTGACGTTCGTGGTGTCGCTGCTCGAGCGCGTCATCGAGGAGCAGGCGCGCGGCGACAAGGC
>JBKJMF010000041.1:0-7557 GCA_046596525.1 Devosia sp.
CTGCAAGACGCCATCCAGGCGCTTGCCCACCGTCCACTCGATGCGTTCGAGCAACGCCTGCGGTGTCGGCTCGCTCGCCTCAGGCGTTGGCTGCGCGTGCTTCATTCGAATGCTCCAGCGGTCGCGCCGGCGCCGCCACGGCTTGCGTGATGCGCTCGATCAGGCGCTCGGCATTCATGCCGTCGGCCAGGGCCTCGTAAGTCAAGCTGATGCGGTGGCGCAGCACGTCGGCGACCAGATCGATCACGTCTTCGGGCAACGCATAGGCGCGCCCGCGCAGCAGGGCCAGCGCGCGTGCGCCTTCGATCAGCCAGATCGTGGCGCGCGGGCTGGCGCCGAAGGCCACGTACTTGGCCATGTCTTTCAAGCCTGCCTTGGCCGGGTCGCGCGTGGCCGCGACGAGCTTGACCGCATAGGTGATCAAGGCCGGGTCGACGTACGCATTGCGGCACTCGCGCTGCAACTGCGCCAGCTGGTCGGTGGTGGCGACGGCGGCCACCGCCACTGCCGCGCCGGTGACACGCTCGACGATGACGAATTCTTCGTCTTCGGTCGGGTAGTCGACCAGCACCTTCATCATGAAACGGTCGACCTGCGCCTCGGGCAGCGGGTAGGTGCCTTCGGTCTCGATCGGGTTCTGCGTCGCCATGACCACGAACGGGTTTGGCACCTTGTGGGTCTCACCGGCGATGGTGACCTGCCGCTCCTGCATCACCTCGAGCAGCGCGCTCTGCACCTTGGCGGGTGCGCGGTTGATCTCGTCGGCCAGCAGCAGGTTGCAGAACACCGGGCCTAGCGAGGTCGAGAACTCACCGGATTTCTGGTTGTAGATGCGCGTGCCGACGAGGTCGGAGGGCACCAGGTCGGGGGTGAACTGCACCCGCTTGAACTGCCCGTGGATCACGTCGGCGAGCGTATTGACCGTCAGCGTCTTCGCTAGCCCCGGCACGCCCTCGACCAGCAGGTGCCCCTTGGCGAGCAGCGCCACCAGCACCCGCTCGAGAAAATGGTCCTGTCCGACCACGACCTTCTTCACCTCGTACAGCACCTGCTCCATCAAGGAAGCGACGGCAGCGCCTGAGTCTTTCGATGTGTCGTCCATTTTCTCCGTCGGGGTTGGTGTTGAACTAGAGTGGGTTTTCTCCTGCCGCCGCGGCGGCGTTCTCGATCGGCACGGCAAAGCCGATGCCGGCAAAGGTGCGAAGTCCGGATGGGTTGAGGATGGCGGTGACGATTCCCACCACCTCGCCATCGCCATTGACCAGCGGTCCGCCGGAATTGCCCGGGTTGGCCGCCGCGTCGAACTGGATGAGATTTTGCAGCTTGGGCTGGCCATCTTCGGCCAGCACCCGGCCGAGCCCGGACACTACGCCGGCCGAAGCCGAGGGCCCGATGCCGAACGGGAAGCCCACCGCCACCACTTCGTCGCCGGGGTTGAGGCCGGCGCTTGAGGCCAGCGTCGCCGGCTCCAGTTCGTCGGGCAGGTTGAGCGGCCGGATGATCGCCAGATCGCTCTCGGCGCGCGCCCCGACGATGATCGCCTCGGACTCGGTGCCATCCCAGAACTGCACGCGGAGTTTCTTAGCCGCCGCAGCGACATGGAGATTGGTGAGGATCGTCCCCATTTCGTCGATGATCACGCCCGTGCCGACCGCGGTGAAGCGCTCGTGGAAGTCCTCTTACACTTTGCCTTCCGCTGGGATCTCGGCCTGGCCTTCGGGCTTCTTGACCGCCGGATCGCCGGTCGCGTCCTCGTAGCCGTCGACGCGAACCACCGAACGGATGACGGTCGCGTAAGCGATGGATTCGATGGAGGGACCGCGCGGCCGCTCGTCCACCACCTTGTTGACCGCCGTCATGAACTGCCAGTCGGTGATGCGCTGTGGATCAGAGGAAATGAGATCATAGACGCCGATCAGCAGCAGGGTGACCAGCGCACCAACACCAACCAGTGCCGGCCCTTGGTGCCGCTGGTAGAGCTTGCTCCACCGCGCGCCGAGTCGCTGTCGCCAGGTTGGTGATTGGGCTTCGTCGGGGAGGTCGACATAGACCGGGCTTACGCCATCGGGCGCCACCCAAGCGGAACCGGCCGTAGTTCGCGGCCTCTGTGACCGGCTATAGAGTGGTCGCCGTCTAGTCACCCAACGCTCCCGCGCTCGAGTAGGCAGTCCCCTCCCCTCGATCAACAGGCTAGTCCCAGCCGGAACCTCGCAGCAAGGCGCAAGGTTGCATCAGCTGTGGTCGCTCTCAGAATTGTGAGAGTTGTGTCATCCGGCCGGGCGGGCGGCTTGACGCGTCATTTCCTGAGTGCGGGTCAGCACATAGGCGAGCCCCACCAGCAGCATAAGCCCACCTCCGAGCAGCAGCGTATCGAGCAGCAAGCCCCCCTCGACCCCGGCTTTCACCGACTGCAGGAACAGGCTCAGCACCGTGCCGGTGGCAAATACGGCCAGCCCCTGCCGACCCATCAGCCGCAGCGGCGCTGCGAAGCGTGATTCGGCGATCCGGTGCATCACGCCCAGCGAAGCCAGCACATAGAACAGCGCCAGCGCATGCAGCAGCCGGGGCAGGGCGAGGAAGGTCTTGTCGAACCAGGTGATATAGAACGGCACGCCGAGCTTGCTCAGGAACCCCAACGATCTGAGCCCGGCATCGCCCAGCGGCGGGATCTTCACCCACAGCAGCACGACGACGAGGAACGCCGCGCAAAACCCGAACAGCAACGGGTTCTTCGGCACGAAGCGCCGCCCCTGCTTCATCGCCATGCCCGACAGCAGCCCGATGACGAACAGGATTTGCCAGGAGAACGGATTGAAGAACCAGCCGCCCTGGGTCGGAAAGTTCGGCAGGTTGAGCCGGAACTGCCCGGCGATCACCCACAGCGCGATCGAGCCCAGCACCGTCTGCACCGGCCAGCGCTGCCCGAGCACAATGACCAGCGGCGTCGCCAGCAGCAGCATGGCGTAGAGCGGCAGGATGTTGAGATAGCCGAGCTGGTGCGTCATCAGCGGCAGCCCGATCATGGTCTGCAGCGGAAAGCCGAAGATTGGCGCGATGTTGTTCTTCTCCAGCAGCTCGTCGAGCCCGAACCACAGCGCTGCGGCCGCAAAGATCGCGAGCGCAATAGCAGTGATGGAGAGATGCACGAAATAGAGCTGCCGCGCCCGCGCCCACACCTTGGCGATGGCCGGCCAGAGCGGCCCGCTGACGAAGCGCCCCGAATAGGCGAGCCCGGCCGCGAGGCCCGACATGAACACGAACGCCTCGGCGGCATCCGAGAAGCCGAAATTCCGGCTGGTGAGGGTCTCGTAGAACGTCCCCGGCACGTGGTTGATGAAGATCATCACCAGCGCCAGCCCGCGGAACATGTCGAGCCGCGCATCGCGTCCGGCGAGTGGGCGTACCGCCTCCGACTCGGCGGTCCCATAACCGACAAAGGCCTTGAGGCGCTCCAGCAACGGAGCGCGCTTCAGCGTGGCGAGGCTCTCAGGCATGGACGGTGGCCGTTCCGGCAATGGCGGGCTCGGCCAGGGCGGGGCCCTGCTGCGTCCAGCTCAGAAGGATCCGCTGCTGCTCGACAATGATCGGCGCCGGCGCGGATTCGCTCGGGGTGGTGAAGAGGATCGGCTTCCGCCCGCTGGTGATGCCGCGCGACGTAGCCGCGATCAGCAACGGCGCGCCGATCGCCGGCAGCGCCACCGGCAACAGCCACGGCACCAGGTCTCGGGCGAACGCTGTCGAAATCGCCAGCACCACCGCGCCTGCGACCGTCACCCACCAGCTGGCAGCGAACGCCGTGGAAAGGCTCACCCGGCCCTCGTCCCGGTTGGTCGCCGGCCAGCCGCCATCGAGCCCGAACAGGATCTCGAACACCGCCTTGCTCTGGAAGCACAGCATGATCGGCGCCAGCAGCGTGGAAACGAGGATCTCGGAGATCACCGACAGCGTCGCCCGCACCGTCCCGCCAAACCCCCGGTTCCGGCCACCGAGCGCCGAGCGCACGAGTATCAGGAACTTGGGCAGCAGCAGCGCCACGCCGACGGCAACCGCCAGCACCCAGATGCCGGTCTCGTTGTCGCGCCACCAGTACTTGCTCGGCAGCGCCGCGGCGAGAATGCTGGCACCCATCAGCATCAGCCACAGCGGCGAGGCGGCATAGGCCATGATGCCCTGGACGAAGGTGAAGCGGCTCCAGAACTTCAGCTCCGGCGCGCCGAGCAGCCGGCGGTGCTGCAGGTTGCCCTGGCACCAGCGCCGGTCGCGCTTGGCATATTCGATCAGGTTCTCCGGGCCTTCCTCGTATGAGCCACCCAGATACGGATCGACTTCGACCTTCCAGCCGGCCCGCGACAGCAGCGCCGCCTCGACATAATCGTGGCTGAGGATGTGTCCGCCAGCCGGCGGCTTGCCCGACAGCACCGGCAGCCCGCAGCTCGCCGCAAACGCTGGTACCCGCACGATGGCGTTGTGCCCCCAGTACGGACCTTCCTCGCCCTGCATCAGCGCCGTACCGCGCGCGAAATAGGGGGAGAGATACGCCGACGAGAACTGCATCACCCGGCCGAACAGGCTGTGGGCGTGGATCACCTCCGGCACTGTCTGCAACAGCCCGAGCCGCGGATCATCGTCCATCCGCTTCGCCATCGCGGCGATGGTCGCGCCGTTCATCAGGCTGTCGGCATCGAGGATCAGCGCGTAGTCATAGGCGCCGCCCGAGCGCGACATGAAGTCTTCGATATTGCCGGCCTTCTTGCCGATATTCCGCTCGCGCCGGCGATAGAACACCCGTCCCTCGGCCATCGGCTCATGCAGCAACTGCTCGAACCAGATGATCTCGTCTGCCGCGACTTCCGGCGAGTTGGTGTCCGACAGCACGGCGAAATGGAACCGATCGGCGAACCCGAGCCCCACGAGGCTGCGGTTCATCGCCGCGACGCGCGAAAAGCTCGCGGCCGCGTCCTCGTTGTAGACCGGCATCAGGATCGCCGTCATGCCCTTGGGGCGCGCCACCGCAGTCGCCACCCGCTTCGGTGGCGCGAGAATGCCGAGCACGCCGGCCACGCCGCCCCATACCAGCCAGAAGCCGACCAGCGTGAACAGCGCCGTGCGCAGCACGTCGAGCGCGCTGGTCCCGTCATTGCCGATGAAGCGCATGTACAACCAGCCGCCGCCGAGGCTCAGCAGCGCTGAAGCACCGAGCGACAGCGATCGGGTGAGGTGGGCCTTCGCCATCTATGCGGGACCTGCGAACGGCATGGGGTGAGGCTCCCTGCCTTCAGAACCGCGGCAGCGCCGCGGCGAACGCAGCGCGCAGCGTCATGAACAGCGAACTTCGCCGCCGCTCCAGCACCTGCTTGGGCATGGCCAGCGGCGCATCCGGAAGCGCGCCCGAGAAATCGCCTGAACGATCGTGCCTCATGCCAATGCCCTCCACTGATAGAGCCAGGTTTCGCTGATGGTCCGGCCCGAACTGACGATGTTGGCCTTGAGCTCGACCGGCTCGGTACCCTCGATCATCACATCGAGCGCCAGCCGCCAGACGCCGTTGGCATCGACCTTCGACAGTGCCGTGCCGGTGATCTCGCCGCTGCTAGCGGTCGCGACGACATCCAGCTTCGCCTCGGTCGGCATCGCAGTGAGCTCACCGCCGGCGAAGTCGATGACGAACTTCCTGAGTTTCGCGTCATTGGCGACGCCCGACACGCCGCCCTGGCCGGCGCGGGTTTCGACCACATGCGCCAGCGGCGCGTTGTCCTTGGGCAGCAGGTCGCCCCAGATTAGCCGATACTCGAACGAGCGCTCGTCGCCGGCCTTGATCGGATCGGCCGGGATCCAGAACGCCACGATATTGTCCTCGGCCTCGAGCTGCGACGGCGCCTCGATCAGCCGCACGCTGCCCTGGCCCCAGTCGCCGACCGGTTCCACGCGCGCCGACGGACGGCGCTCGTAATGCGCACCGGCATCCTGGTAGGTCTCGAAGCTGCGGTCGCGCTGGTACAGCCCGAACGCTCGCGGGTTGTTCTCCCACAGGTACGAGTTGCCGAGCTGCGGCGTATTGTTGAGCGGCCGCCAGAACACCTCGCCGCCGTCCCGCTCGACGATCAGGCCGTTGCTGTCATGCACCTGCGGCCGGTAGTCGTCGAAGCTCGAGCGGTTGGTCTCGGCGAACAGGAACATCGAGGTGAGCGGCGCGATGCCGATCTCACCGATATCGGCGCGGAAGAACAGCCGTGCGGTGACGTCGATCGCAGTTTCCTGCGCCGCGTCGCTGGCGGGGGTGATCTCGAAGCGGTAGGCGCCAGTGACGCTTGGACCCTCGAGGCTCGCATAGGCGACGAGCGGCTTGCCCTCGCTCGGGCGCTCCAGCCAGAACGCCGAAAAGCGCGGGAACTCTTCCGGCCCGCCCTGCCACGAGTCGATGGCGAGGCCACGGGCGCTGAGCCCGTAGATATTGCCGCGCCCCAGCGCCCGGAAGTAGCTCGAGCCGAGGAATGACACCAGCTCGTCCATCTTGTCCGGCTCGTTCACCGGGTAGTTGATGCGCATGCCGGCGATGCCGGGGAACGCCTCGGCCGCGGCCTCTTCGCCCATCGCCGAGTCGTAGAACATGAAATCGGCATTGGAGAAGCCGAACGGCGTTGCCTGGCCGTCGACCACCTCGAACACGCCCACCGGCTCCTTGAACAGCCAGCCCATCGGGAAGGCATGCACCTGGAAGCCGGAATTGTTGTCGAGCCAGCGCGCGTGCTGCGCGTCGAACTGGATCTTGCGGTAGCCGTCGTAATTGAGGCTCGCGAACAGCTTGGGCAGTTCGGGCACCGCCGCATCGAACGGCTCGTGTGCCCTCGCGCGCATGCGCTCAGTCAGCACCTCATAGTCGAACGCTTCCGCTTCGCTCTCCTGAGCGAAGGCGACGCGGGTGAGGGAGGTGGTGGAAAGCAGCGCGGCCGTAGCGGCTGCGGCTCGGAGAAAGGCTCGCCGACCGAGCCGATGGTGAGGAACAGAATACATGCACAGTCGCTATGGGAGGGATGGGATACCAAACACGAATTCCGCAACGCCGTAGAGCGTCGAAAGTTGTCGCATAGGAGCTATGCACCCGCGGAATGGATATGATTTCGCCGCAATGCGTTACGAGTTCTGGCAGCTTCCCTGCCTGGATTTAGCCGATGAGCGACGCCGTCGCGTTGCGCCCCTCGCGAACGCTACCCCTGGGTTTTGTGCTGGTCCTCATTCCGCTGGCTCTGGCCGTCGCCGGGCTGGCGATCCGCTACCTCGCCTACGCCGCAACCGTCGATGACGCCTCGATCGTCAACTTCGCCCAAGGCATGTGCCGGTGGGATTGCGCCTGGTACGTGAAGCTGTCGCAGACCGGCTACGATCCGTTCCCGGTGCCGACCATGATCAACGCCGGCAACTGGGCCTTCTTCCCGCTCTATCCGATCCTCGTCGCCATCGTCCGCACGCTCACCGGCCTGCAGACCATCGTCGCCGCCACCGGCCTGTCGATCGTCCTCTGCATCGTCTCGGCCCGCGTCGCCTGGCCGCTGCTGGGCA
>JBKJMF010000144.1:0-4966 GCA_046596525.1 Devosia sp.
GCCGTGGGCGAGCCAGTCTTCCGGCAGTTCGACCTGCCAGCCTTCGCTCATTTCCTGGCGGAACAGGCCGTGCACATAACGAATGCCATAGCCGTAGGCCGGGATTTTCACCGACGACATGGATTCAAGGAAGCACGCGGCAAGGCGACCCAAGCCGCCGTTGCCCAAAGCCGCATCGGGCTCCAGATTGATCAGATCGCCCAGATCGACGTTCAGATTCTTCAGCGCATCGCGCACCGGCTCGATCAGCCCGACATTGCTCATCGCGTCGCGCATCAGGCGGCCGATGAGGAACTCGAGGCTGAGGTAGTAGACGCGCTTGTTGGAGGTGCGCCAGGTCTCGCGGCTCGACTCCATCCACTGGTCGATGATCCGGTCGCGCACCGCGAGAATCGTCGCCTTCAGCCAGTCGTGCGGCCGGGCAACAATCGGATCCTTACCAACGGAATACGTGAGTTTTTCGAGGATCTCCGACTGCAGCGCTTCAGTGTCGAGCGCACGCCTTTCGGGAACCGGGGCATCCAATACGAGGGGTCTTTGCGGCATTGTCGCAATCCAGCATCATGGTGATGTATTCCCCTCTAGACGGGTACTGTTGCATTGAATCGACACGGGGGGAAGGCCCGATAGAACGCTTCTAAGGCAGCGTGCCTAAACCTTGGCCTGTTCCTCGTCCGGCAGGATGATCGGCTCGGATGGTCCGGCGACGGTGCCGCTTTCGCGGGCCTGATCCTCTGCGTTGGCGAGCAGCAGGTCCCTGCCCGCCATGACCCCGCCGACCAGCTGTGCGGCGAAGCGTTGCCGGTCGCGCTCGCGCACCCCCTCGATGATCTCGCCGACCTCGACGATGTCAGTTCCAAGTTCGCGCAGCGTCTCGGCGCCCAGCTCAAGCGATGATTCGAACAGCTCGCGTAGCTGGTAGTCGACGCCAGCCTTCACCAGCGCCAGCGAGTGGCCGCGATCGTAGGCGCGCGCGAACACCTTCACCAACGGGAACTCGGACTTCACCAGGCCGACGATGCGCGTGGCATCGTCCTTGTCGTCCACGCACACTAGGATGGCATCGGCATTGTCGGCGCCCGCCGCACGCAGCACGTCGAGGCGCGTACCATCGCCATAATAGACCTTGCTGCCGAACTGCCCGGCGACTCGGATCATCTCGGTGTCGGTATCGATGATCGCCAGTTTCAGCCCCTTGGCCAGTAGCGGCTGGCTCGCGATCTGGCCGAACCGGCCGAAGCCGATGACGAGCACGCTGCCACTCAGCCCATCCGCCTTCTCGACGCCCTCGAACGACTGCTGCGGCTCCGGCAGCAGCTTCAGCAGCATCATCGTGAACGGGGTCAGCACCATCGAGATGATCACCGTGGCGGTCAGCATGGCATTGAGTTCGGCGGTCAGCAGCCCGCCGGCGGTCGCCGTGGTGTAGAGCACGAAGGCGAATTCGCCACCCTGCGCCATCAGCACTGCGCGCTGTAGCGCATCGGCCTTCTTGGACTTCAGCAGCCGCGCCAACACGTAGATCGCCCCGCCCTTGATCAGCATGTAGGCGAGCACCGACAACGCGATGAACTGCCAGTTGGCGGCCACCACCGTCAGGTCCAGCGACATGCCGACGGCAAGGAAGAACAGCCCGAGCAACAGTCCACGGAACGGCTCGACGTCAGCCTCGAGCTGGTGCCGGAAAGTCGAGGTGGAGAGCAGCACGCCGGCGAGGAAGGCGCCCATCGCCATCGACAGCCCGCCCAGCTCCATGATCAGCGCCGCGCCCAGCACCACCAGCAGCGCCGCCGCCGTCATCACCTCGCGCGCCTTGGCCTCGGCGAGCAGCCGGAAAACCGGGTTCAGCACCCAGCGTCCGCCGACCACCACCGCGACCACCGACGCCACCGCGACGCCGATGCTGATCCATCGCGAGCCCGCGTCGCCATCCGTATCGATGCCGGGCGACAAGATCGCCACCACCGCCAGTAGCGGCACGATGGCGAGGTCTTCGAGTAGCAGGATCGAGACCATTTTCTGCCCGCCGGGGCTCTGCAGGTCGCCGCGCTCGGCGAGGATCTGCATCACGATGGCAGTCGAGGTCAGGACGAACCCCATGCCGGCGACGAACGCCACCGGCGGCGCGAGGCCTAGCAGGATCCCCGCCAGCGTCAGCAACACGCCGCAGAGCGCCACCTGAAGCACGCCCAGCCCGAAAATCTGCTTGCGCAGCGCCCAGAGCTTGGCCGGCTCCATCTCGAGCCCGACGATGAACAGGAACATCACCACGCCCAGTTCCGCCGCGTGCAGCACCGCCTGCGGATCGCTGATCAGCCCCAGCCCGAACGGCCCGATGGCCAGCCCCGCCGCGAGGTACCCCAGCACCGAACCGAGCCCCAACCGCTTGAACAGCGGCACCGCGATGACCCCGGCCCCGAGCAGCGCCACCACCTGCACCAGATCGACCCCGCCATGCGCGGCCGCCTCAGCTGCATGCGCCACTACCTCGCCGGCCATCGCTCACCTCGTCGAGAAATCGGAAAGCCCGACCCTGAAGCCTCGGCCAAACAGCGTCAAGGCTGGCTTTGTGGGCAGGTAGGATGCGGAACCAACCACCGCCGTCATTCCCGCGAAGGCGGGAACCTAGTGGGATGCTTCCGAGATCGGCGAAGTGGAGAGATCGCACTGGGTTCCCGCCTTCGCGGGAATGACGGCGGCGCGTAACTGACCATCAAGCCCGAGCGCTGCGCGATCTATGCAGCCGATGCGGGTTTCGCTGCGCGCGTTCGCCTGGTGCCAACCGCTGCCGGCTCGGGCGGGGCAGCCTTCGGCTCCGACGCCGCCACATCGCGGTTGGCCTTTTGCGTCACCAGGCGGCGCAGCTTGCGCGGGGCCACACTGCTGGTCGGCAGGATGTGGGTGACGATCGAATACAGCACCAGCAGCGACGGCACGGCGACGAGGCCGCCCACCGGTCCCCAGGCCCAGATCCAGAACGTCAGCGACAAGAAGATCATGAACGGGTTGATCGTCATGGTGTGGCCGAGCAGGTTCGGCGTGACGAAGTTGCCCTCGATGAAGTTGATGCCGAAATAGAGCGCCATCGGCAGCAGCCCGCCGGTGAGCTCGCCCGTGGTCCCCAGCCCGACGAGGAACAGGATCACCGCCATAAACGCCTGACCGACAAACGGGATGTAGTTGAGCACTGCCGCCATCGCGCCCCAGAGGATCGGCGACGGCATGCCGATGGCCCACATCACCAGCGTCACCACCACCCCGACGCCGACATTCACCATCGAGATGGTCAGCAGGTACTTCGACACCTTCTGCTCGACATCGCGGAACACGTGCGCTGTGCGCCAGCGCATCCGCCGGCTGACGCAGAGCGACAGCGTGGCGATGCGGATGTTTTCGCGCGTGGCGAGGTAGAAATAGAGCGAGACGAGGAAGATCCCGATCTGCGCCAGGATCGCCGGGGCCAGCATGGCGATGCCGGTGACGGTGCTGCCGTCCTGCACGGTCACTTCCATCGTGGCTCCGCCGCCGAGTACGCCCTTCACCTGCTCCTGTATCGCGCCGATCGCAGCGAGCGGCTCCTGCCAGTTGGCAACCTCGGCCATCAGCCGCTCCCAGACCACCGGGATACGCTGCGCCCATTCGGAAAGCGGGCCATAGAACAGCGCGCCGCCAACGACGATGATGAACAGAAGCAGCAACACCACCAGCCCGGCCGACAGGGCCTCGGGCACGCCGCGCTGTTCCAGCATGTCGGCGACCGGCCCGAACATCAGGCCGACAGTGATGGCGAGAAACACCGGCGCCAGGATCACCTGCGCCTCACGGATCGCGACAAAGGCGATCACCACCCCGACCAGCACCGTGGCCATCTTTGCGGCATTGCCGAGCACGCGCTCGAAATTGGTCCGCCGGATGTCGTTGACCAGCCCCTTGCGAGGCCGCGACGCTACTGGTTTGCGCAAGTCAGGTTTCCTCCGGCCAGTAAGCGCCAATAACGCGCTGTTGCACCGGACGTTCCGCCCGTCGACGACGGCAGCGAGGGCAACTAACATGCCGCCGGAATCAATTTCTCAGGGGCTCGCGCTAAACCAATGGCACGCAAGATCATTATCGACACCGACCCCGGCCAGGACGACGCCGTTGCTATCCTCATGGCGCTGGCTTCGCCGGCCGATTTCGACATCCTCGGCATCGTCACCGTCGCCGGCAATGTCACCCTGGCGCAGAACGCTCGCAACGCGCTGAAGATCGTCGAACTCTCCGGCCGCAAGGACATCGCTGTCTATGCCGGCTGCGAGCGCCCGATGCGCCGCAGCCTCGTGACCGCCGAACATGTGCACGGCGAGACCGGCCTCGACGGCCCCGATCTGCCGCTGCCCAAGCTGCAACTGGAGGCCATCCACGGCGTCGACTACATCATCGAAACGCTGATGGCGCACGAACCCGGCACGGTGACGCTGGCCACTCTCGGGCCGCTGACCAACGTCGCCATGGCGATGATCAAGGAGCCCCGCATCGTCGGCCGCATACAGGAAATCGTCATGATGGGCGGCGGCTACTTTGAGGGCGGCAACATCACCCCGGTCGCCGAGTTCAACATCTATGTCGATCCCGACGCGGCCGACGTGGTACTGCGGTCCGGCGTGCCGATCGTCATGCTGCCGCTCGACGTCACTCACATGATCCAGTCGACCGCGGAACGGCTCGCCCGCATCCGCACCCTCGGCAACAAGGCCGGTGAGGCCGTCTACCAGATGCTCAGCTTCTCCGAGCGCTTCGATCTCAACAAATACGGCTCCGAGGGCGCGCCGCTGCACGATCCGTGCGTCATCGCCTACATGCTGAAACCCCAGCTGTTCCAGGGCCGCCACATCAACGTGACCATCGAAACCTCGAGCGAACTCACCGTCGGCATGACCGTCGCCGACTACTGGGGCGTCACCGGCCGGGTGAAAAACGTCACCTA
>JBKJMF010000236.1:0-7513 GCA_046596525.1 Devosia sp.
TGCACACCCGCGAGATTTCGGCCTATGGCGGGTGTGCATGCGGTCGTAGACCACGCCGACGCAGAGGAAGAGCGCGGCCGAGACGATGCCGTGCGAGATCATCTGGAACACAGCGCCATGGACCGCCATGACGTTGCCCGAGAAGATCCCCATGGTGACAAAGCCCATGTGCGCGACCGACGAGTAAGCGATGAGCTTCTTCATGTCGGTCTGCACCAGCGCGATCAGCGAGGTGAGAATCATCGCCGCGACCGACAGCGTGAACACGAAAGGCGCGAACTGCAGCGACGCATCGGGGAACATCGCCAGCGAGAAGCGGATGAAGCCGTAGCCGCCGAGTTTTAGGAGGATCGCCGCCAGGATCACCGAGCCTGCGGTCGGCGCCTCGACGTGCGCTTCCGGCAGCCAACGATGGAACGGCCACATCGGCATCTTCACCGCAAACGAGGCGAAGAAGCCGAGCCACAGCCAGGTCTGCAGCGCCGGATCGAAATGGAACGCCAGGAGCTTCCTGATATCGAGCGTGCCAGCCTGCCAGTACATCGCCATGATAGCGAGCAGCATCAGCACCGTGCCCGTGAAGCTGTAAAAGAAGAACTTGTACGCCGCCTGGATGCGCCTACCGCCGCCCCAGATGCCGATGATCAAAAACATCGGGATCAGGCTGCCCTCGAAGAACACGTAGAACATGGCGAGATCGAGCGTCGTGAAGACGCCGATGCACATGGTCTCGAGGACGAGGAACACCAGCATGTATTCGCGCACGCGGTTCTGGATCGAGCTCCAGCTGGCGAGCACGCAGGCCGGCAGCAGCAGCGCGGTCAGGACGACGAACAGCACCGAGACGCCGTCGACGCCCATGCGGTAGCCGATAGTGGAGCCGATCCACTCGTAGTTCTCGACGAACTGGAAGCCGGGGTTCGCATTGTCGAAGCGCGACCACATCCAGAACGACAGCACCATGGTGACGACGCTGGTGACCAGCGCGACCCAGCGCGCCAGGTCCTTGCCGGCGTCGTCATTGGCGGGGACGAACAGGAGGATCGCCGCGCCGAGCAGCGGCAGGAAGGTGATGACTGAGAGCAGGTGATCGAAGATGTTCATCCGAGCAACCCCGCCGAGACGATGACCCAGGTGAGCAGCAGCGCTATGCCGATCAGCATCACGAAGGCGTAGTGATAGAGGTAGCCGGACTGCAGCTTGACTACACGGTTGGTGACGTCGCGCACTCGGTGGCCGAGGCCCTCGACGATGGTCTGATCGACCAGCCAGTCGTCAAAGCCCTTCCACAGCGCGTTGCCGATGTAGACCGCGGGCCGGACGAAGATCAGATTGTAGAGCTCGTCGAAGTACCACTTGTTGAGCAGGAACTTGTAGAGCCCCGGATTGGCATCGGCGAGCCGCTTCGGCGCCGCCTTGTCGACCATGTACATGTACCACGCGACGGCAAAGCCGATGAGCATGGCGATGGTCGCCGACCAGGAGACCCATAGCGGCACGCCATGCGCCGCTTCCATGCGCTCGGTCGAAACCGTGACGGCGCCCTTGAAGAAGGCTTCGATCTCTTCGGCGTGGCCGAAGAAGTTCTCGTGCCAGACCACGCCGGCCAGCACCGCACCCGCCGCGAGAATGTAGAGCGGCACCAGCATGACGTTGGGGCTCTCGTGCGGCACGTGCGCGTTGCCGTGATCGGCATCGGGCTCGGCGTGCGAGTTGTGGTCGTGCTCGTCCGCATGGGCGTGCGAGGCGTGGCCCCAGCGGGCCTCGCCGTGGAACGTCAGGTGGATCAGGCGCCACGAGTAGAAGCTCGTGAAGCAGGCCGCGATGACCAAGAGCCAGAACCCGAAGGCGCCGAGGTTGCCGCCGACCGAGTAGGCGGTTTCGATGATCGCGTCCTTCGAGAAGAAGCCGGCAAAGCCGATCGAGGTGCCCGGAATGCCGACGCCGGTGAGCGCCAGGGTGCCGATGAGCATCATCCAGTAGGTGCGCGGGATCTTGTTGGCGAGCCCGCCCATGTTCCGCATGTCCTGCTCGTGGTGCATCGCATGGATGACCGAGCCGGCGCCCAAGAACAGCAGCGCCTTGAAGAAGGCGTGGGTGAAGAGGTGGAAGATACCCGCCGAGTACGTCCCTGCCCCGAGCGCCACGAACATGTAGCCGAGTTGCGAACAGGTCGAGTAGGCGATGACGCGCTTGATGTCGTTCTGGACGAGACCGACGGTCGCGGCAAAGAACGCCGTGATGGCGCCGATGGTGAACACGAAGCTCATGGCGAACGGCGAGGCGTCGAACAGCGGCGACAGACGAGCGACCATGAACACGCCGGCCGTCACCATAGTCGCCGCATGGATCAGCGCCGACACCGGGGTCGGGCCTTCCATCGCGTCCGGCAGCCAGGTGTGGAGCAGGAACTGCGCCGACTTGCCCATGGCGCCCATGAACAGCAGCAGGCAGACCACGGTCATGGCGTGTAGGTCCCAGCTGAGGAACCGGAACGTCAGGTCCTTGTTCGCCTCGACGGCATGGAAGGCGCCGTCGAAATCGAGGTGGCCGAGCACCACGAAGGCGGCGAAGATGCCGAGGGCAAAGCCGAAGTCGCCGACGCGGTTGACCACGAACGCCTTGATCGCCGCGGCGTTGGCCGATGGCTTCGTATACCAGAAGCCGATCAACAGGTAGGACGCCAGGCCCACGCCTTCCCAGCCAAAGAACATCTGCAGGAAGTTATCGGCGGTCACCAGCATCAGCATGGCGAAGGTGAACAGCGACAGGTAGCTGAAGAAGCGCGCGCGATGCGGATCATCGGCCATGTAGCCGATCGAATAGAGGTGGACGAGGCTGGAGACGGTGGTCACCACGACCAGCATCACCGCGGTCAGCGTATCGACGCGCAGAATCCAGCGCAGGTCGAGCGCGCCGGAGACGATCCAGCGCATTACCTCGACCTTGGTGGCCGCATGCTCGGCGCCGTGGGCGCCTTCAACCGCTGCCGGCGCGAACCAGTACTGGGCGAACACGATCCAACTCAGCACCGCAGCCGCGATCAGCAGGCCGGTGGTGATGTACTCGCTGGTCCGGTGACCGATGATCCGGCCCAACAGACCTGCGATCAGGGCCCCGACGAGCGGGAAGAAGACGATGGCCTGGATCACTTGCGGTCAGCCCTTCAGCGAGTTGACGTCTTCCACGGCGATAGAGCCGCGGTTGCGATAGTAGATGACGAGGATGGCGAGGCCGATGGCCGCTTCAGCCGCGGCAACGGTGAGGATGAGCAGCGCGAACACCTGGCCCGCGAGGTCGCCCAGCTGTGCCGAGAACGCCACGAAGTTGATGTTGACCGCGAGCAGGATCAGCTCGATCGACATCAGGATGACGATGATGTTCTTGCGATTGAGGAAGATACCGAACACGCCCAGCGTGAAGAGGATCGCCCCGACGGTCAGGAAGTGTCCGAGCCCGATGCCTGTTTCTGCCAGCATTTAGAGCCCCTGCCCCGATTTGACCTTGACCAGTTCCGTGCCTTCCGAGCGCTTGCGCCCGGTCTGGCGGAACACGTCCTGCCGCTTGACGTTCGACTTGTGCCGCAGGGTGAGGACGATCGCGCCGATCATCGCCACCAGCAGCACGCCGGCGGCGCCCTGGAACAGGAAGACGTAGCGCGTGTAGAGCAGCTGCCCGATGGCGCGGGTGTTGCTGATCCCGGCATCGATCGGCACCATGGCCGATGCCCCGGAATCCACCGGCAATATGAAGCTGCCGCCCACCAGCAGCAGTTCGAGCAAAAGGATGATGCCCACCACGAGGCCCACCGGCGCGTATTGCAGCATGCCCCGGCGCAGCGACGCGAAATCGACGTCCAGCATCATGGTGACGAACAGGAACAGCACCGCGACGGCGCCGACATAGACGACGATCAGGATCAGCGCCAGGAACTCGGCGCCGGCGAGCATGAACAGCCCGGCCGAATTGACGAACGCCAGGATCAGGAACAGCACCGAGTGCACCGGGTTGCGCGCCGCAATCACCATCAGCGCCGAAGCGACGGTGATGGTGGCGAACACGTAGAAGAAGAACAGCGGCAGCGTCATCTCGATCCCTTACCGGTACGGCGCATCGGCGACGAGATTGGCCGCGATCTCGCGCTCCCAACGATCACCATTGGCAAGCAGCTTCTCCTTGGAGAAATACAGCTCCTCGCGTGTTTCGGTGGCGAACTCGAAGTTCGGCCCTTCGACGATGGCGTCGACCGGGCAGGCCTCCTGGCAGAACCCGCAATAGATGCACTTCACCATGTCGATGTCGTAGCGGATGGTGCGGCGGGTGCCGTCGTTCTGGCGCGGGCCGGCCTCGATGGTGATGGCCTGCGCCGGGCAGATCGCTTCGCACAACTTGCAGGCGATGCAGCGCTCTTCGCCATTCGGATAGCGGCGCAGTGCGTGTTCACCGCGGAAGCGCGGCGAATACGGGATCTTCTCGAACGGGTAGTTCACGGTCTTCTTGGGCGCGAAGAAGTACTTCATCGCGAGGAAGAACGCGCCGACGAACTCGCGGAGCAGCAGGCCGTTGAGGAACTGGGCGAAACGCATCAGACGGACCCTCCGTGCCAGCCCCAGCCGGTGAGCTGGAGAACCGCGGCGACGACGACCACCATGAACAGCGAGATCGGCAGGAAGACCTTCCAGCCGATGCGCATCAACTGGTCATAGCGGTAGCGCGGCACGATCGCCTTGGCCATCGCGAACATAAAGAACACCAGGCAGAGCTTGAGCACGAACCAGATGAAGCCCGGGATCCAGTTGAACGGAGGAATATCGAGCGGCGAAGCCCAGCCCCCGAGGAACAGGATCGTGGTCATCGCGCACATCAGGATGATCGCGATGTACTCGCCCAGCATGTAGAGCAGGTACGGCGTCGACGAGTACTCGACCATGTAGCCGGCGACCAGCTCGGACTCGCCTTCCGGCAGGTCGAACGGCGGGCGGTTCGTTTCGGCGAGCGCCGAGATGTAGAAGATCACGAACATCGGGAACAGCGGCAGCCAGTACCAGTTCAGGACACTGAGCCACGGCACGCCGAGCATGTGGGCGATACCGCCCGACTGCTGCGCGACGACGATATCGGTGAGGTTCAGCGAGCCGACGACCAGCAGCACCGTGATGATCACGAGGCCGATCGAGACTTCGTACGACACCATCTGCGCGGCCGAACGGAGCGCGCCGAGGAAAGCGTACTTCGAGTTCGAGGCCCAGCCACCCATGATGACGCCATAGACGCCCAGCGACGAGATGGCGAAAATGTAGAGCACGCCGACATTGATGTTGGACAGTGCCCAGCCCTTGTCGAACGGGATCACCGCATACGCCGAGAGCGCCAGCGTCGAGGTCACCAGCGGCGCCAGGATGAACAGCACCTTGTCCGAACTCGCCGGGATTACAGGCTCTTTCAGCACGAACTTCAACAAGTCCGCGAAACTCTGCAGCAGCCCGAACGGGCCGACGACGTTGGGGCCGCGACGCTGCTGCACCGCCGCCCAGATCTTGCGGTCGGCGAGCAGGATGTACGCGGTGAAGATGAGCAGCGAGACGAGGAGCAGGAGCGCCTTGTAGACGAACCCAACCTGCTCACCCCAACCGAAGATCGGGATGCCGAGCAGGTAGTCCAGCGCTGAAACGACGAAATCCATCTGGGCCCCTTACTCTGCTGCCTGCCGAAGACCGGCTTGCAACGCGGCGCATTCGCCCATCGTCGCGGACGACCGTGCGATCGGGTTGGTGAGATAGAAGTCGGCAACCGGCGACGTGAAGGTTGCGGACTTGGTCTTGATCGCGGCGGCGGCGAGCTTCTTCACATCGGCAACCGACCCGGCGGCGATCTGGTCGAGGCGCGCGAGGTGCGGGTACTCGGCATAGATCGCGGCCCGTAACTGGCTCAGCGAATTGAACGGCAGTGGCTGGCCGAGGACGGCGCTGAGGGCACGGAAGATCGCCCAGTCTTCCTTGGCGTCGCCCGGCGGGAACACGGCGCGCTCCGCGAGCTGCACGCGACCCTCGGTGTTGACGTAGGTGCCAGACTTCTCGGTGTAGGTGGCGGCCGGCAGGATCACGTCGGCGCGGTGTGCGCCGGCATCGCCGTGCGTGCCGACATAGACGACGAACGCCTTGCCCATCGCCGTGGTGTCGTACTCATCGGCGCCGAGCAGGAACAGCACGTCGAGCTTGCCTTCACCGGCGAGGCCGATCTGGTCGGCCGAGCAGACGCCGCCGTCATGCGGCGCGAAGCCGATATCGAGACCGCCGACGCGGCCGGCAGCGTTGTGCAGTAGCGCGAAGCCGTTCCAGCCCTCGGCGACGTTCGGGCCGGTGGCAAGCTTGGCGGCGAGCGCGATGGTGTCGCGGCCGATCTGCTTGGACTTGGCGGCGCCGTGCGAAACAGCGCCCTCACCCACGATGATCAGCGGCTTGGTGGCCTTGGCCAGCACTTCGGCGAAGCTGCCCTTGCCGGCGACCAGATCGGTCAGCGCCGAGAAGCCGTTGCCGAGGTAGTCGTAATTGTAGGTCAGGTCTGCCTGGTCCCCGATCAGCGCGATCGGCGTGCCCTTGGCGCGCCAGGCCTTGCGGATGCGCGCATTCAGCACCGAGGCTTCCTTGCGCGGGTTCGACCCGATGATCAGGATCGCGTCGGCTTCTTCGATGCCCGCAATGGTCGGGTTGAAGATATAGGCCGAGCGCGGCATCGAAGAGTCGATCCCCGACATCGCTGGACGGCTGTCGGTCATGCCGGAGCCGAGCGAGGTCATCAGCGCCTTGAGCGCATACATGTCTTCGACCGAAGCGAGATCGCCGGCGATAGCGCCGACCTTGTTGCCGCCACCCGAAGCCTTGATCGCCTTGGCGACCGCGGCAAATGCCTCGTCCCAGGACGCGGGCTTCAGCTTGCCACCCGAGCGGACATATGGACGATCGAGACGCTGGCTCTTCAGGCCGTCCCAGATGAAGCGGGTCTTGTCCGAGATCCACTCTTCGTTGACCGCCTCGTTGACCCGCGGCAGGATGCGCATCACTTCGCGGCCACGGCTATCGACGCGGATGTTGGAGCCAACGGCGTCCATCACGTCGATGGACTCGGTCTTGATCAGTTCCCACGAACGCGCCTGGAATGAGTAAGGCTTCGAGGTCAGCGCGCCGACCGGGCAGAGGTCGATGACGTTGCCCGAGAGCTCGCTGGTCAGCGCCTTCTCGAGATACGAGGTGATCTCTGCATCTTCGCCACGGCCGAGCAGGCCCATCTCGGCGATGCCGGCGACCTCGGTGGTGAAGCGGACGCAGCGCGTGCAGTGAATGCAGCGGTTCATCGACGTCTTCACCAGCGGCCCGAGGTACTTGTCCTCGACGGCACGCTTGTTCTCGGCGTAGCGATTCTTGTCCACGCCATAGGCCATGGCCTGGTCCTGCAGGTCGCACTCGCCGCCCTGGTCGCAGATCGGGCAATCCAGCGGGTGGTTGATGAGCAGGAA
>JBKJMF010000250.1:0-12294 GCA_046596525.1 Devosia sp.
TGCCGTGGTCAGCCAGATCTGCTGGATGGCCCCCATGCCCTTGATGTCGGCAAGAACGCGCGTCTCGCCCGGCTCGATGCGGATCGAGGGTGACACCTTCCAGCCCTGGCCGTTGCCATTGGGGCCGAGCCCTTTGGCGTGGACGGCGCCGGTGCCTTCGGTGGCCATGCCGCCCTTGCCCTTTTCGCCGGTGAAGTTCTCGGGCGAGATCGAGCGGGTCTTGGCGGATGACAGCCGGTAGAGGTTCGAGAGGTTGACTCCGAGGCCGTTGAAACTGGGTGTCATGTTAGGTTCCGTTTGACGAGGGAAGGTTGCTCAGCCCTTGAGGCGCTGGTTTTGCAGTTGGCGGCCTATTTCAGGCCGCTGGTCTTGATGGAGTCCATGATCTGCTTCTGGAAGATCACGAACAGCACCAGCATCGGCACGGCGACGATGGTCGAGGCGGCCATGGTGTAGTTCCAGCTGGCGGCGTACTGGCTTTTGAAGTTGGCGATGGCGACCTGCACAACCCAGAGATCCTGGTTGGAGGCGACGGTGAGCGGCCAGAGGAAGCTGTTCCAGTTGGCGAGGAAGAACAGGATCGCCAGTGCGGCGATGATCGGCCGGCTGAGCGGCAGGATGACGCTCCAGTAGATGCGCCAGTAGCCGGCGCCGTCGATCACGGCGGCTTCCTCGAGCTCCTTGGGCAGCGACAGGTAGTACTGGCGCAACAGGAAGATACCGAAGGCGTTGAAGATCGCCGGTACGATTAGCCCGGCATAGGAGTTCAGCATGCCCATCGAGCGCACCAGGATGAACAGCGGTACAATGATCACCGGCAGCGACACGAGGAAGGTCGAGAACATGGCGAGGAACACCACCTCGCGCCCCGGGAAGCGCAGCCGGGCCAGTGCGTAGCCGGCCATGGTGTGGAAGAACAGCGCCACCACCGTCACCACCGCCGAGATGACGAAGGTGTTGAGCAGGTAGCGCCAGAACGGCACCTCGGTCAGCACGTAGATGAAGTTGTCGATCGTGGGCTTGGTCGGGATCAGGTTCGACTTGAACACCTCGGTCGGGCCTTTGAAGGCGATCGACAGCATGTAGAGCAGCGGGAAGATCGCCATCACGGCGAGCACCACGGCCACCAGCATCCAGACCATCCGGACGACGTTGGCCTGCGAGCGGGAAATGGTGAGGCTACTCATTGTCGAAGCGTCCGCCGCGGGTGAGAACGAAGAAGAACACCGTGACCACCATCAGCAGCACGACCAGCAGTGTCGCCAGCGCCGCGGCATAGCCGAAGGCCGAGTACTGGAAGGCCTGCTGGTAGATGTAGCTGATCAGCAGCGAGGTGGAGTTGGCCGGTCCGCCCTTGGTCATCACGTAGATCAGGTCGAAGGCCTGCGCGCCGGTGATGGCGGCGACCGAGGAGACCAGCAGCACGAAGAAACTGGTGGGGCGGAGCAAGGGCAGGGTGATGAACCAGAAGCCCTGGGTGGAAGTGGCGCCATCGATGCGCGCCGCCTCGTAGTACTCGCGCGGAATGTCCTGCAGGCCGCCGAGGAAGATCAGCATGTAAAAGCCCATCAGGAACCACACCGCCGCAAGCGTCACGGTGAACAGCGCCAGGTTGGGGTCGCCGAGCAGCGAGATGCCGCCCAGCCCGATCGAGGCAGCGAAACGGGTGAGCACGCCGAGCTTGTCGACCACCATCAGCTGCCAGACCAGCGCCACGACGACGAGGCTGACCATCTGCGGCGCGAAGAACATCGAGCGCATTATGGTGTTGAACTTGCTGGTCCGCTGCACCAGCAGCGCGAGGCCGAGCCCCGCGACATAGAGCAGGGGCACCAGCATGACGGTGAACTGAGCCGTGACCCGCAGCGAGGACCAGAACAGCGGGTCGCCCCACATCTTGGTGTAGTTGTTCAGCCCGACGAACTTGAAGCCGCCGAAGCCGTCGACCTCGAACAGCGAGATGCCGAGTGCCAGGAGCATCGGAAAGCCGATGAACAGCGCCAGCCCGATCGCGTCGGGCGCGACGAACAGCACGCCGGCAATCGCCTCGCGCTGCTTGGTGGTGAGACGGATGGCAGCGGGCTTTTCGCCCGCCACCGAGGTTGCGATCTGAGCCACTTTGAACCCTTAGAGGATCGGTGCGCCGGTATAGGACGCGAGGAAGGCGTCGAGCTGCTGGCTGGCGGCAGTTGCCGTCGCCTGCGGATCGGCACCGCCGAGCTGGGTCTGCTGGATGGCGTCGGAGATGATCTTGTAGACCTCCGGCGGCACCCGCGGCTCGGCCCGGGTTCCCGGATGGATCTGCGTGCCGAAGATGCCCATGTTGCCTTTGCTGAAGGCGTCGCCGCCGGCAGCCAGCGCCGAGTTGCGCGGCGGCATGTCGGATTTCGCCACCGTGCACCAGTCGACCACGCGCTGCACCGAATCCGGCGCCATCGAGGCCAGTGCCCAGGCGATGAACTTCGCTGCGGCTGCGGGGTTCTTGCCCTTCGAGTTGGCGACGAAGGCCCAGCCACCGCCGACGGTCACATACTTGCCGCCTGATGGGACCGGGAGCTTGAAGATGCCGTAGGGGACGTCCGGCGCGTTGTTGTCCATCGCCGAGATGCCCCAGATGCCGACGTTCTGCATGGCGCAGTAGCCGGAGCCGAGGTTGGCGACGATATCGCCGCCGCCACCGCCCAGCATCTGGCGCGGCGCGGCGCCGGAGTTGACCGCATCCTGCCACAGCTTCAGCGCTGCGACGGTTCCGGGGGAGTCGAAGGCGGACTTACCCTCGGCCGACTGGAATTCGCCGCCGCCCTGCCACATGAACGGGTACCAGGTGAAGTTCTGGTAGTAGCCGGGGTTGGTCTCGAACAGCACGCCATAGCGCTCGGCCGTGGTGAGCTTCTTGCCCACTTCGAGCAGTTGGTCCCACGTCGTCGGCACGTCGTTCTCGTTGAGGCCGGCATCCTCGAAGGCCTTGATCGAGTAGTAGAAGGCCATCGGCTCGACTTCCATCGGCACGCCGAAGATCTTGCCGTCGACCATACGGTTGGCGATGACGCTTTCGGGGAAATCGGCGCGTGCCGCTTCCTCGATTGCCGGCGTCAGGTCCTGCAGCACGCCGCCATTGTAGTAGCGGAGGAAATCACCGGGCGAGATGATGAAGATGTCCGGGCCCTGGCCCGAAGCGAACGAGGTCGCGAGCTTGGTGCCGCCGATATATTCGGAGCCCACCACGTATTCGAGCGCGACCTGTTCCGCCTGCGTGGCGTTCCAGTCCGCGACCATCTTCACGAACCAGTCGACCTGCGGCTTCACATCGCCGCCCGGGGCATAGAACTGCCAGAAGCTGAGCGTGTTGTCCTGGGCGAGCGCCTTGCCGATCATGGGCATGGCGAGGCCGGCGGCGGCGAGTGCAGCGCCGCCCTTGAGGATGGACCGGCGGGACCATCCCGACGGCATGTTGGACGTATTAGTCATCGACTCCTCCCTGGAGCGTTCGTGTTGTCGTCCGACGCGGCCACCTCCCCCGAAACGGCCGCGCTTATTGTTTCTCCGGTCGGCTAGGCCGACTCGAAGACACGCAGCGCACAGGGGATGACCTCCGTGCGCGGCGGGCCGTCGAACTTTCCGTTGATGCGTTCGAGCAGCATTTCGACGGCGCGCCGTGCCAGCGCGCCGGGATTTTCGCCGGCTCGGGTGAGGTTGGGCCTCACATATTCGAGCTGTGGCAGGTCGCCGAAAATGGCGACCGCGATATCGTCCGGGATGCGGATGCCCCGGTCGTGGAATTCGGCCAGCGCACCGGTGGCCATGAGGTAGTTGCCGATGAACACGGCGGTCGGGCGCTGGTCGCCGGTGAGGCCGGAGATCCACTCGACGGCCTCGCGGCCGGAGGGTGGCAGGTAGGTACCTTCGTGGCGCTGGGTCAGCCGGTCGAAGGCGACGCCGTGATCGGCCAGCGCCTTCTCGAACCCGTCCGCCCGCGCCATGGCGCTTTCGAAGTTGTTGGGTCCGGTGATCTGCACCACGCGCTTGTGGCCGCGTTCGGCGAAGTGCTTGCCGACCATGTAGCCGCCGCCGAAATCGTCGACCTTGATGCTGTCGACCGCGTGGCTGGCGAGCTGGCCGATGAACACCACCGGAGTGTCGAGCTTCAGCAGTTCCTCGTTGATGCCGTGGAGGGCGAAATCGCCGACCAGCAGGCCATCGACGCGCTTCTTGCTGAGCTGGCGCAGGTAGTCGCGGCCGTGGGTCTGCCAGTTCCCGCCCGGCACGTCGGTGTTGTAGATCAGCGCGTCGAGCCCGGCCTCTTCGAGGGCCGCCTGCGCCGCCTTGACCATCTCGGTGTAGAACGGGTTGCCGATATCGGGGATCAGCATGGCGATCAGGTTGGTGCGGCCGGTCCTGAGGCTCTTGGCTTGCGGGTTGGGTGAATAACCGAGCTCATCGATCGCCGCCTGCACTTTTTCGCGCAGCGGTTTCGACACGCGGCTGGCGTGATTGATGACATGCGAGACCGTGGTCCGCGAGACGCCTGCCCGTTCGGCAACCTTTGAGATCGTGCTCATGGCGGCAACGGCTAGCACCACCGAAAGACGCATGCAAATGGATTTGTGAATGCATTTGCATTCACAGGTGCTACGTTCGGCCTCGCCAGAAGACGGGGACAACCCCGCGACGGGAGAGATATCTGAATATTCACAGTGACTTAGTCACCGCGCTCTGAAACGGGTCGCCGCTTTTCGGCGGTTTTCCGAGCGGGAATGACATTTTCAACGCGGGCGCGGCGAAAACGCCGCGACCCAGCCCCGGCGAAGCTTTGTCGAACGCCGGACAGAGGAGGGACTGACATGAAGAAGTTACTCGCAGCGCTGCTGCTCACGGCAGGCCTCATATCGCCCGCGCTGGCCCAGTCGGATGAGGCCGGCAAGCTGCGGCTGATGACCTTCGGCGGCGAGGCGCAGCTCAAGTCGACGCAGGATGCGGTCACTCGCTTCAACGCCAAGTACCCCAATGTCGAGGTCGAAATCGGCGTCGATGCCGTCGGCGGCGGCTGGGGTGATTTCGTCTCGCGCGTGCTGCAGCAGTACAATGCCGGCGAGAACTATGACGTTTATCACACAGCGGTCGAGACGCTGCAGAGCTTTGCGGCGCGTGACCTGTTCATCCCGCTCGACGACTACATCGCCACCGGCGACTTTTCGGACTTCGACGCCAAGCTGTTCGATCTGACGAAGTACAAGGGGCAGACCTATTTCATCCCCTCGACCTGGAACAACATCATGGTCAACTACAACCGTGCGCTGTTCACCGAGGCCGGCATCGAGACGCCGAGCAAGACCTGGACGTGGGACGAGTTCGCCGCGGTGGCCGAGAAGCTGACCAAGCGCGATGCCAACGGCAACGTCACCCAGTTCGGCTACGAGGTTCCCGCCTTCTTCTTCGCGCTGATGCCTTGGTTCCTCTCCAATGGCACCTCGCCGGTGACCGAGGACTGGTCGGCGTCGAACATGAAGGACCCCAAGGTCGCCGAGACGCTGCAGTACCTCTACGACCTGATCCATGTGAAGAAGGTCTCGCCGGTGCCGGGGCAGGAGGGCATCGAGAACCAGTTCTTCGCCGGCCAGATCGCCATGATTTCGCGTGGCCACTGGATCGTGCAGAACGCGATTGCGTCCAAGCTCGACATGGATATCGCGGTGCAGCCGGGCAAGGTGAACAACGACACGGTCATCGGCTTCGGCGCCTATGGCATTTCGTCCAAGGCACAGAACCCGGAACTGGCGAAGGCGCTGGTCACGGAGCTGCTCTCCTACGAGACGCAGGTTGCCGAGGGCGATCTCGGCGGCGCCGTGCCGGGCCGCAAGTCCGCTGCCGAGACCGAGAACTTCCTCAAGTTCCCGCCGTCGGCGCCGCTCTACTACGAGACGCTGCCGACCACGCATGCCGTGCCGTCGCCGGCCAACTTCCAGGAAGTCGACCAGATATTCATGCGTTACTTCAACGCCATCATGACCGACGAAATGACCATCCCTGACGCCGTCGCCAAGGCGGACCAGGAACTGACCCGCTCGTTCGAGCGCATCAAGCGCGTCACACAGTAGTCCTCCCCCGGACTGCCCGCGCCGGATCTGTTCGTCCGGCGCGGGCACTTGTTTCTCTCCGGCCCGAGATGGTTATGGCGAAGCGACGACTATCCGACCTCCGCAAGGCGCAGATGCAGGCAGGCTATTTCTTCGTGCTGCCGTCGTTCCTGCTCTATGCCGCGTTCGTGCTGGCGCCGGTCGCCATCACCATCGTCCTGAGCTTCACCTATTACGACATCAGCTTCGGCGCCGACTGGGTCGGGTTCGAGAACTATGTCCGGTTCCTCACCGACGGTCGCTCGCTCGAAATCTTCTGGAACACGCTGCGCTTCGCCTTCCTCGCCGTCACCTTCAATGTGAGCGTCGGGCTGATCCTGGCGCTGGCGCTGAACCGGGCGATGCCGACATTCCTGCTCTACTTCTTCCGCCTCGCCTTCTTCCTGCCGGTGATCATCTCGGCGGCGTTCGTCGCGGTGGTGTGGAGCTATTTCTACAGCGTCGATTTCGGCGTCATAAACTACTACCTGGGCCAGATCGGCATCCCGCAGGTGCCGTGGCTGTCGTCGTCCAAGGTGGCGATGACCTCGATCGTCATCATGGACGTATGGAAGAACACCGGCTTCTTCATGATCATCCTGATCGCGGCGCTGCAGGGCGTTCCCAAGCCGATCATGGACGCCGCCTCGATGGATGGTGCCTCGCCGTGGCGCCGCTTCAGCCGCATCACGCTGCCCTTCATCTCGCCGGTGCTGTTCTTCTGCATCGTGTTCGCCTCGATCGGCGCGCTACAGGTGTTCGAGTCGATCATGATCCTCACCGGCGGCGGCCCCGGCGACTCCACCCGCTCGCTGTCGATCTATCTCGTCGACGAGGCGTTCGGCAGCTTCGAGCTCGGCTACGCCGCCGCGGTCAGCGTCATCATGATGCTGCTCGTCCTCGCCATCACCATCGTCCAGATCGTCGGCTCGCGCCGCTGGGTGCGGGAGTAGCCGCCATGCAGACAAGGACCATGCAGACCCGGACCATGCAGACCCGCGAGGCCAAGAAGTGGGTGGATCGCGCCATCATCGCGGTATTGGCGCTGATGGGCATCCTGATGCTGATGCCGTTCTTCTGGCTGTTCTCGATGTCGTTCCGGCCGGCGGCCGAAGCCTACAAGATGCCGCCGAGCTTCTTCCCGCCGAGCTTCGATCTCACCAACTACCAGTCGGTGCTGGACTCCTCGGTGCCGTTCCTCAGGATTTACTGGAACAGCCTCTACGTGGCGGTGCTGGTGACCATCGGCCAGCTCATCACCTGCACGCTCGCCGCCTTCGCCTATGCGCGGCTGCGATTCCCCGGCCGGGACAGCCTGTTCTTCGTCATGCTGATCGGGTTGATGTTCCCGGCGCAGGTGACGATCCTGCCGATCTATCTCGGTTATGCCAAGCTCGGGCTGCTCAACAATCCGCTCGGGCTGGTACTGATGGGGCTCACCTCGAGCTTCGGGGTGTTCATGCTGCGCCAGTTCCTGCGTAGCCAGCCCAAGGAGCTGGAGGAGGCGGCGCTGATGGATGGCGCGGGCTACTTCAAGATCTTCTGGCGCATCTCGCTGCCACAGCTGAAGCCGGCGCTCGGGGCGCTTGCCATCATCACCTTCACCGGCGCCTGGAACTCCTATTTCCAGCCGCGGGCGCTGATCGAGTCACAGTCCGCGATGACCTTGCCGATCGCGATGGACCTGCTGCGCGGCTACATGAGCCAGGGCAACCTGTCGGTGGTGATGGCCGCCATGAGCATGGCCATCCTTCCCGTCGTCCTTCTCTTCCTCGTCGCCCAGAAGATGGTGATCGAGGGCGTCACTTTCTCGGGCATCCGGGGCTGACCAATGGATAGCGCAATGACCAAGACCCACCCGCGTTTCATCTACGAAGGCGACCGAAGCAGGCATATCGCCTTCCCGCTCGGCGGCATCGGCGCCGGTGGCCTCGCGCTCTCGGGCAGCGGCCGGCTGGTCGACTGGTCGATCCGCAACCGCCCGGGCCTGCAGAGCTTCAACGGCTACAGCCACTTCGCCATCAAGGCGGAGGCGGGCGGCGAGCTGCTCGATGCCCGCGTGCTGAACGGCCCCTATGAGGGCCTCCCCACCGGCTCGCCCACCACCCGGAAATTCTTCGACGGCTTCGGCTGGGGCGCCAACCGCAACACGCTGGCCGGCGTGCCGCATTTCGCCGACACCACCTTCACCGGCACCTTCCCGGTGGCGGAGGTCGCGTTCCACGACGAGAGCTTCCCAGGCGAAGTGAAGCTCACCGCCTGGAGCCCGTTCATCCCGACCAACGAGCGCGATTCCTCGCTGCCGGCGGCGATGTTCGAGATTGAGGTCACCAATACCGGCACGGCGCCGGTCGACTACACCATCGGCGGCACACTGGGGAACCACGGCTGCCAGAATGGCCGGCACAGCTATGCGGAACAGGGCGGAGTGAAGTCGCTGCTGCTGACTGCGGCAGACGAGTTGCCGGACTGGCAGTCGGGCGACGTGTCGATCGCCACCGATGCCGAGGATGTCGACCACCTCGACTACCATTTCCGCGGCCAGTGGTTCGATGACCTCAACCTGTTCTGGCGCGAGTTCGCCCGCCCGGGGCGACTGCCGCAGCGGCACTACGACAAGCCGCGGCTCAACAAGAACATGTTCGACCAGCCCGAGCACGGCACGGTGGCGGCCCGCGTGACCGTCGCACCAAGCGAGACCAGGACCGTCCGCTTTGCCATCAGCTGGCATTTCCCGGTCGGTCAGGTGTACTGGCGCCCCAACCAGGTCAACGGCGAAACCGGCACCTGGCGCAACTATTATGCGAGCCAGTGGGCCAACTCCGGCGCTGTCCTAGCCGAAGCCTTCGCGCGCTGGGACGAGCTCCGCGCCCCGACCTTCGCCTTCCGCGACACGCTGTTCGGCACCTCGCTGCCGGTCGACATCGTCGACGCGGTGCAGGGCACCATGAGCATCCTCCGCACCGCCACGGTGATGCGGCTCGAGAATGGCGAGGTGTGGGCCTGGGAGGGCCAGTTCACCAACGAGGGCAGTTGCGAAGGCAGCTGCACCCACGTGTGGAACTACCAGCAGACGCTGCCCTACCTGTTCCCCGGCCTCGAGCGCACGCTGCGCGAGACCGACTACACCTACAACCAGCTGCCGAACGGCGGCCTCACCTTCCGTCAGATCATCCCGCTCGGCTCGGCCTTCTTCCCGCTCAACCCCTGCGCCGACGGCCAGTTCGGCTCGATCATCAAGACTTTTCGCGATTGGAAGATCTCCGGCGATACCGGGTGGCTGAAGCGATACTGGCCGAAGGTCCGGGCCGCGCTGGAATACGCCTGGTCCACCGGCAACCCGGACCAGTGGGACCCGGAGCGCACCGGCATCCTGTGGGGCCGCCAGCACCACACGCTCGACATGGAGCTGTTCGGGCCGAACTCGTGGCTCTCGACCATGTATGTCGCCGCGCTCAAGGCTGGCGCCGAGATGGGTCGCGCCGCCGGCGACACCGGCTTCGCGGCCGAACTCGACGGCATGGGCCAGGCGGGGGCCGACTACCTCAACCGCGAGCTCTTCAACGGCGACTATTTCATCCAGAAGACCGATCTGGGCGACAAGGCGCTGATCGAAAAGTTCGACACGGCCTCCGGCAAGGTCGGCGTCATCGCCGATGGCTTCATGGAGACCTACTGGTCCGACGAATACGCCGAGATGAAGTACCAGTTCGGCGATGGCTGCGCGACCGACCAGATCCTCGGCCAGTGGCACGCCGACCTCGCCGGCCTCGGCAGCTTCCTCGACCCCGACAAGGTGAAAACCGCGCTCGCCTCCGCCTATCGCCACAACTACCGCGCCGATCTCAAGGGCCACTTCAACCCATGCCGCGTCTACGCCTACGAGGACGAGGGCGGCGTGCTGATCGCTACCTGGCCCGAGGGCACCACCAAGCCGGCAGTCCCCGCGCCGTATTCCGAGGAAGTGTGGACCGGCCTCGAATACATGCTGGCCTCGCACCTGATCCTGCGCGGCCTCCCGGACGAAGGCCTCGCGATCGTTGCCACAGCCAGGGCCCGCCATGACGGCTACCGCCGCAACCCGTGGAACGAGATCGAGTGCGGCAGCTACTACGCCCGCTCGATGTCGAGCTTTGCGCTGGTCAACGCCTGGTCCGGCTTCAGCTACGACCTCACCAAGGGCGCCATCGGCTTTGCCCCGCAGGACAAGGGCGACGGCAGCTGGTTCTGGTCGGTCGGCGAGGGCTGGGGCGTGGTCACCCGCACCGGCAATCGAGTTCGCCTCGAGGTCCGCTACGGCAGCCTCGATCTTGTGGATCTCAGCTTCGCCGGCACCACCACCCGCATCGGCCGTAAGCTGAATGCCGGTGATCATACAGACCTGACGGTAGGAGGCTAACGTGGCCGAACTTCAACTGCGGCAGGTCCGCAAGAGCTTCCAGAATTTCGAAGTCATCCACGGCATCGATCTGACCGTCGAGGATGGCAGCTTCACCGTGTTCGTCGGCCCCTCCGGCTGCGGCAAGTCCACGCTGCTGCGGATGATTTCCGGGCTCGAGGAAACCTCGGCTGGTGAGATCTGGCTCGATGGCGCGCGCTGTGATCACCTGCTGCCTTCGGCCCGCGGCATGGCGATGGTGTTCCAGTCCTACGCGCTCTACCCGCACATGAGCGTCGAGGAGAACCTCCGCTTCGGGCTGGAGAACCAGAAGCTCGCCAAGCCCGAAATCACCACCCGCGTCGACAAGGCTGCCGACATTCTGCAGATCAAGCACCTGCTGAAGCGCCGGCCCAATCAGCTCTCCGGCGGCCAGAGCCAGCGCGTTGCCATCGGACGCGCTATCGTCAAGGAGCCGAAGGTGTTCCTGTTCGACGAGCCGCTCAGCAATCTCGACGCCGAGTTGCGGGTGAAGATGCGGTCCGAGATTTCGGCGCTGCATCACCGGCTCGGCACCACCATGATCTATGTCACCCACGATCAGGTCGAGGCCATGACCATGGCCGATCGCATCGTGGTGCTGCGCGAGGGGATCATCGAGCAGTCCGGTGCGCCGGTCGAACTCTATGCCCGGCCACGCAACCAGTTCGTTGCCGGCTTCCTCGGCGCGCCGCAAATGAACTTCTTTGCTGCAAAGGTGACGGAGGCCGGTGAGCGGCTCTCTGTTGCCTTCAACGCCGGCGGCCCGGTGCTCAACCTCGCCCGCCGCGAGGGTACGGTGAAGGTCGGCGACGCGGTGACGGTCGGCATCCGTCCCGAGCACCTAGTGCTCACTGCCAACGGCCAACTCGTCCTCGAGGTCGCCTCCACCGAAGTGCTCGGCGCCGAAACCGTGCTGCACGGCAAGACGCCCGGCGGCGAAGCGGTCACTGCCACCATGCGCGGCATTCTCGCGACGCAGCGCGGCGACACCCTGCGCTTCGATATCGCCGATGCCTTCACCCACGTCTTCGACGCCAACGGGCTGACCCTGCAGCCGACCCGCGCCTGGACCGACGACTACATGAAGAAGATCGCCTGATGCGCCTCCTGTCCCTCGCCGTCGCCGCACTGCTCGCCGCGAGCCCCGCCTTCGCCGCCGACTACAGCGTCACCTCCGAGAAGGTGAAGGCGCTCACCGGTCCCAACGCGCCGGCCCCGATGAAGGGGCCGGACATCTGCGGCACCGATCTCGGCATCATGGCTGAGATCGACAGCAAGATCGTCCTCGCTTTCGGCGACACCTTCGGCTGGAACGAGAACGCCTGCATCCGCTTCGGGCCGAACTGGCGCTCCAACGTCCTCGCCTTCACCGCCGATACGGACGCCTCGGATGGCATCGTCATCGATGGCTGGGTGACCGGTGAGGACGGTAAGGCTGTCGAGGTCGCGAAGGGCGCGCACCAGGATGCGTTCAAGGGCGAGCAGACCAAGATTCCGACCGCCATGGTGACGGTCGGCGACACGCTCTACCTCCACTACATGTCCGTGAACGGCTTCTCCTCCATGGGTGGCGTCTGGCTCTGCAACTGGTCGCGCTTCATCTCGTCCACCGATGGCGGCAAGACCTGGAGCCCCCGCCCGGACGAGTTCGGCAGCTTCAAGTCGAGCTTCAACATGCTGGCGCTGTCGGCCCAGCCCGGCATCGGCAACGAAGACGGCAAGTACGTCTATGCCGTCGGCACCCCCTGCGGCCGCTTCTCC